>CAYLWK010000091.1:0-4844 GCA_964387255.1 uncultured Oligoflexia bacterium | reverse complement strand
TGGATTTTTCCACTGATATCGCCTACTCGTTCGTTGAAATTCACGATCCCAACTTAAATCTGCTTTAACTGAGGCATAAAATAAAGCAAGAACCAAGAAACTTACCATCGTCACAATTCCAATGAGCGCTCTCACGATAAAAACAGTGTTCTGCTCTTGGACAAAATGATGATAACAAAACGCTAAAGGAATCAATAGAAGCGAAAAGCTTAATAAAATCAAGGCGACATTCATGCTGGTTGTCACCCTGGTGTTGACCGCTCGATCGTCCACATAGGGTTTACTTAATGCCTCAGAGGAGGTGGTTTTTCGTTTTTTTAAGCCGCCTCGACTCAGTTTCGATAAACAATGAATCACAACTAGAAGGAGGAGCCCCACTAGGCCAGCAATGAGCACCAACGCGTAGGATTGAAGGGCTTCAGACATCGGAGAAAAACCTTACATTTTGATAAAAAGTACTTTATTGAGGCTACTGAACCAGATACCTAGTGTCAAGCAAGGCTGAAACCACGCATGTCCACAAAAACCAGTAGCCAACTTATCTTAAACTCTCTTCAATCGCTCAGTGAACCGATCCATGTTCAAGGTGCTAGTCCATCATTGGCTGCTTACATCATCTCAAAATGGCTCAATCAAGACCCGAAACAACTACTTTGCCTAGCGCCTGATTTTGATCAAGCAAAACAACTCAGTCGCGATATAAGATCTTTTTTGTATAGTATGAATGCACAAGATCACATTGAGTGTGATCTTGTGCCGTTTTTTGATCAGTCCCCCTATGGTGGGATCTATCCGTCGATTCGCCTATTGTTTGACCGTGCCCATCTTTTAAGTAAACTTGCTTTTGATGGTCAGAAGGCCCGCATTCTTGTCGGAACCCCTCTTGCACTGAGTCAGAAAACCATCCCAAAAAGCCTTTTTTTAGAGGTTTGCACAAAGCTTAGAGTTGGAGATGAAGTTTCTTCTTTGTCTTCAATTTGTGAGCAGCTCCATCGTATGGGATATCGATCTGCCGATATCGTTGAAGACCCTGGCACTTATTCGTTACGAGGAGAAATATTGGATATTTTTCCTCTCAGTTTGTATCGGGCGATACGAATTGAATTTTTTGACGTCCAAATTGAAAAAATTCGATTTTTTGATCCCTCCACTCAACGCACTTTAAGCGCATCTAAAGATTCAACACTCAATGAAATCTTAATCAGTCCTGCAAAAGAAGCGTTTTTAGATCCAGCCAAGCTATCTTCGGTAAAAAACAGAATCAAAGCCTACTGTGATCAAAATTCGATTCCAAAACAACTGAGGGATCAGCTATTTGAATCAATGGACTTAGGCGTTCCTCCTGAACATTTCGAAACGTGGATCCCATTTCTTTACGAACAACCTGAAACTTTTTATTCTTATCTGCTAGATTCTAAAAAGAGTGATGACGATTTAAAAACAATCATATTTGACGAGCTTTCTTGTGAGCAAAGCACAGATACGGACTACCAGTCCCTTTGTGAAGACTTCGAGTCACTGGATTCTAATCAAACACTCACGTGTCCTCCTTCTCTCCTGTTTGACAATCCATCTAAATCGTTTGTCACATTCCAATCGGACGCAACCCTTTATTTTGACCAGGTTGATCTAAGACTTGATGACTCTCTTCTTGACACGAACAGAGATGCTGAAGAATCATCCAACTCTCCAAAAACTAAACATGTGATTTTTTCAAAGAAAAATAGCGACCTAAAAGCATCACCGTTTGAAAAAATAAAGGATCTTCTTGATCAATATGAAGTCCATTTGTTTGCAAACACTTCTTCACAAATTGATCGAATCAAACACTTCATTCACCAACGAGAGCTGCCACTAGGACAGGGACTCGGCCGTGACATTGGGCAAATCAAAGTCCATCAAGGTGTCATTTCCGAGGGATTTCGTTGGCCTGCTGATCAAGTAGCGTTTGTGAGCGATGATGAAATTTTTCAGAAAAAAACTCGCCGGTCTAGAGAAACAAAGGCTTCTAATTCTGCCTCGTCTGAGACTAGTTTTCAAAATCTTAGCGATCTTCAAGAAGGAAATTTTGTCGTTCACAAACATCACGGAATTGGAAAATATCAGGGGATTGAACTCATCAAAGTGGATGGATCTGAGAATGAGTTTTTACTCATTGAATATGCATCAAAAGACAAGCTCTACCTTCCCGTTTATAAACTAGATCAGATTCAAAAATATCTAGGAAGCGGTAAATCTGTAACTCTAGACAAGCTGGGAAGCCAGAGATTTGAAAAAGCCAAGGGTAAAGTTAAGGACCAGGTGCGGCAACTTGCTTTTAGTCTTGTTGAGCTTTATGCACAAAGAGAATTGCAAAATGGTGCTCAATTTAATGTCAATACTGAGTCATTTGAAGAAATGGAATCCAAGTTCCCGTTTGATGAAACTCCTGATCAAATAAAAGCAATTGATGAAACTTTAACGGACCTCTCTTCAGGTAAAGTAATGGATCGACTGATCTGTGGAGATGTTGGGTTTGGAAAAACAGAAGTTGCCATGCGAGCCGCCTATGCCGCCATTTTAAACGGAAAACAAGTAGCCGTTCTGGTTCCGACAACCGTTCTTGCAATACAACACGAACAAACCTTTAAAAATCGTCTCTCAAAACTTGGAGTGGAGATTGAAAGCCTTTCCAGGCTTAAAAAATCAAAAGCCCAAAAAGAAGTTTTTAATAGAATCAAGAAAGGTGAGATTGATATCATCGTCGGTACGCATCGGCTTTTGTCTTCAAGCGTCGAGTTCAAAGATTTAGGGCTCATTGTAGTTGATGAAGAGCACCGCTTTGGCGTCGAGCATAAAGAGAAGCTTAAAACATTAAAGTTAAATACGCACGTACTCACGCTGACCGCAACGCCGATTCCAAGAACACTCCATATGTCTTTATCAGGATTAAGAGATATCACCTTGATCACAACACCACCGATTGATCGCCTTCCAATCCGGACCTATGTTTCAAAGTATGATGATGACGTGATAAAAAAAGCCATAGAGTTCGAATTGGGCCGTGGTGGCCAGGTATTTTTTCTCCATAATCGGGTTGATTCGATTGAGCAAATGGCAAACCACATCCAATCAATCGTACCAAGTGCTAAGATAACGATTGCTCACGGACAGATGACAGAAGCACAATTAGAAAAGCAAATTCTGAAATTTTATAGTAAAGAAGCCAATGTCCTAGTATGCACAACAATCATTGAATCAGGACTTGATATTCCATCAGCAAACACCATTATTATGAACCGAGCGGATCATTTAGGATTAGCTCAGCTCTATCAACTCAGGGGAAGGGTGGGTAGATCAGATCAACGTGCTTTTGCTTACCTTCTTATTTCCAGTTCGGGGCAACTTACTGATGATGCAAAAAAACGACTCGATGTGATCCAGCGCTTTGTAGAACTAGGCAGTGGATTTCAGATTGCTTCCCATGATTTAGAAATTAGGGGTGGTGGAAATCTTTTAGGGCCAGAACAGTCAGGACAAATCGCAGCGGTTGGTTTTGATTTATATACCGAACTATTGCAAGAAGCGATTGAGGAGGTGAAGTCTGGAAAACAAGCTGCAAAAATTCACTTAAAAGAACCCGAAATCAAAACACCGTTTTCATGTTACCTTGATCAGGATTACGTGCCCGGCATTCAGCAAAAATTGAGTTTTTATAGAAGACTTTCGAACGCAAAAGAAACTGAAGAACTTCATCAAATTGAGGAAGAAATTGAAGATCGTTATGGAAAACCTTCCGAGTCTGCTGAGAATCTTTTTTGGATGATTCGATTAAAGATTTTACTTCGGCGACTTCAAATTGAGAGCCTCACTGCAGGAAAAGAGCGCATCTCATTGCTAGGGGGAGATCAAGCAAAATTGAATCCTCAAAAAATCATTCAGGTAGCAATGGCTTCGCCCGATCAACTCAAAGTCTATTCAAATTCAAAAATTGTTTTTTTCCATCGCTATCAATCAATGAAAGAGATCGTTCTTTACATGGAAGAACAGCTTGCAAAAATGACCGATTCACTTGATGCTAGTGGAAAGTGAGCAAAAACATCATGCGATGGGTGGCACTCAGTCTATTGGTATGGGTTGGCTGTGATCATAGCCCTCCACAGATCGTTGACCTGGAAAAAAAGCGGATTTTTCCACGCCCCACCAAGGATGAAGTGGCTTTGGTGGGAAACCTTCCAATACGTCTCAAAGACTATCTTTATCTCAAAAAAAGACTGCCAAGAGAATCAAACGACAAAGTGTTAGAACTTCTAGTCGCTTATCGATTGGTTTTGAAAGAAGCGATCAGTAGCCATCCGTCGCTTTCGCTCACCCAAAAAAAAGAACTTTATTCTTGGGTTCAACACCATCTCACGGAGGCACCAACACCCCTAGAGAGTCCCGAGTCAGAATTACCTGATAGTTTAAATTGGATACTACAGAGAAACCCATTTTTAAATTGGCTAGAGCGAAAAAAAAAGCAAATCAGAATTCAAACAAACCAAGCTTTACTTGATAAACTTCAATAAAAAAGCGAAAACTCCATCATGCTTACGCGATTGAATCAGAGTTCTTATAGGCATTTTATCTTAACTTTTTTGAGCGTTTGGCTTGGATCCACAGGTTTTAGTTATGAAGCGCAGTCACGGCGCACTATCGAGAAACTAGAAGCGACCATTAATTCTGATGTGATTTTACAATCGGACATTCGCCAATTTAAGAAAACGCTTGAGCTACGAAAGCAGCTAGACCCCTTGTTTGGGAGTACTGAGATGTCCAAAAAAGGCAAAAGTGCCTCAGATCAGTCGATCGTTGACTTCCTCTTG
>CAYLWK010000090.1:0-3498 GCA_964387255.1 uncultured Oligoflexia bacterium | reverse complement strand
CAAAGAGAAGCATGAAGATCAAGTTCATCTCCAAACTGACTTGTGCACATGGAAACAAAAGCGTCTTTCCAGTAAGCGTCTTCCTTGATGATTTCAAGATAGGTTCCATCCGCAGCCATGAGGTAAACTCCCTCCCAAGTTCCAGTATTGGTATCGGACTTCCGATGCTCGGAATCAGGAAAAACAGATAAAAACTCCTTTGCTTCTTCAAATGCCTTCTCAGAAACCACACGATAAAAATGATCTAAATAAAGTTTGGGATGATTCATAGATCCTCTTTCTAACTGATTTCACTTAAGCTGCCCACTTAAGCTCCAAATTTAAAAGCTTAGCCAACTACCACCCTTAATATGATTCATTGACCTGAAATTTACACCGCGTTGCATTAACATAGCTTTCATGGTAGGTCACAGGGTCATGATGATTAAAAAAAATAATGGAAAACGAATGGATTTAGGATTTTTACTGATTGCTGCAATAGGCATTGCACTGAGCCCCTTTTCACAAGCTGGCACACTTTTTGGTCCTTTATTACAGGATTTAAAAAAGTGTCATCATGCGCTTAGTCTAGAATCAGAAAATCAAATCTCTTTAACTGAAGCAAAAGCAAACCAGCTTCGAGATTATCTCAATCGATACGATTTTACTCAAAGTCATGTACTTTATCAGACTGAGGTAAAAGTTCCCACGGGGACTGAAGTGAATGGTAACCCCGTTTATTGGACTGAAGCTGTAACTCAACTCACTCACGAAGATTGGACCATCGAAGTCAAAAACACCGATGGCGAAAAAACAGGCACTCGAAAAGGAGGCCTCGTTAAGCTAGCGGAGCAGTTTCTGACTGAGACCCTAGAGATTCTCGATCCTGAAAGTGAACTTCTAGACTTAACGACAGTTTCAGCGTTGAGCCACCATCGTCAGCTTCCAGAAACTTGTCACGATTTGGGGATTGCTACAAAACAAGCCTCAGAAGAACTCATGCGACTTCAGTCTCAGAATCAAGACCGCAGAAATCACCTCAGTGGACACTGATCGCGCTTGATTAGCGTGAGGCTTTCAGACGAGATCTCATCTCAGACGGCACTAAATGAAGGATATTTGAACTTTTATAAAGGTCAAGCCACGCGATCTGACTACCAGTTTCAATCAATGATCCTCACGGATAAAAAGATCTGCGTCTTGCTGGAACGACGTGGAGCCGATCTTTCAGGCCACAATCGAGACTTTCTTGTTTTCTTAGGTCAGTCTAAACAAACTGGACAGGTTGAACCTAGATTTCAGAAAATGAGATGAGATTGGTGCAACCTTGCATCCGATGTCTATTTAAAGAAATTAAAATGATTTGCCATAAAATAGAGGGCAGGATAGGCCGCAAGCCAACTTAGAATAAAACGATTTAATCCAAAGACATAGGCATTGGCTAAATGAAAACAAAACCCAACTGTCATGAACCCTAACGCAAGCTTCGGGTGAAGGATTGAAAGCGGAAAAAGAAGCTCAAAACCAAGAATAGCCCAAGACGAACCTAGAAGGAGCTTTTTGGATTGAAGCAACCGATCCACCCAAAAAGACTCAGAATAGCTAGACGACCTTAAAAACGATTCTAAGGCCAACGTCGTGCGCCAAGACTTAATTCGTAACTTCATCCAGCCTGCTTTAGAGTAAGACAAAATAAGCTGAATGGCTAAATAACCAAAAGCGACCCATGGAACGAGCTTAATCTCCCTAAAAGCAACTGTCACAGTCAAGCAAATCAGCACGAGGAGGTTCATATAATCACTCCCTCCATTATAAGAACCTCGAAAACGAAGGAGTGTTAAAAAATGCATTAAAAATAGACCCAATAAGGCGACCCAATGGATTCGATAGAAAACGAAACTGGCTAAACCAATGCGTAGGATCTGTAGAATAAAAAAAGAATTCTGATTTAAGAAAACCCAAAGGAGCTTTTCAAGCAACGAAGAACCCCATTCTTGTTTTAAGTCATCAAACCGCCAAGCTCCCGAAGTGCCCCAGGACGCTCGGGTCGCTAGGAACTCAAGACTTTGAATCATTGCAAGTACAGCGACTAATTTTGCTGAGATCTCAATTGCAAGCTCTAAACGCATGTTTCAACTCGATAGACTGGAGAAATTAAAAAGATCTCATGAGTTCGGTTCTGAAACTGAGGATAGCGAGCCTGAATTCTAAATTGAAAATTTTGGTAATCTCGATTTTGTTGCTTGAGCTCAAACTCCACTAAATTTTTGATGATTCGAAACGAAGTAAGTTTTTCAATGAGGTGATCTTCTGGAACCTCCATTTCAGAGACATCCTGCAAAAGATGCTCAAGACTATTTCGACACGCGTGGAGATAATTGTTCTCAGCCCCCCAAACCAAATTCTTAATGCTGCGATCGATTGGCCTTAAAACACCAAACCACGATTGCTGATCTGTCTTGGCCTCTAAATGAAGCTCAACGCCTGGCTCGATAAAGAAAAACCATGCAGGAAAAAAAGCTCTTAGGAGAAATAACCATCGCATTGAGTAAATCACTTTCACGAACGAAGGATTCATCCAGTCATTCATTTATCTATTGATTCATTAAGCTTAGTTTAACGGGTTTCATTCAAAATTGAATGATTTTTAGAGCCAAAAGTCGCTTTCCGAGCCCACCTTGAGCCTGAAGAAAAGAAAAGCATGAGAAACACTCAAAAGTACTCTTTCTAACCTCCCCAAGGGTTGTCATCTTGAAAAGATTAAGGTTAAATGCTGAGTTAGGTGATGATGGTACTTCGTAAGGCACTTTTACTCGGGCTTATTTTTTCATCTTGTCAGTTCTCTTGGGAGGCCCATGCCTGTCAAATCGTCTTCTCGTCAGAGTCATCGCCAGAAATTCATCCGGATTTTACTGTCCTTTCCTGGCGAGCACCAGCGCCACCCGAAATCATTCGAGTGAAGGAATTCGCTCATGGAACCACTCGAGTCAGAGATCTCCACTGGCCAGACGATCAACCTTTACTGACCCATCATCCAGGAGCAACCGTCCCAGACCCAAAAGCTAGGGTGATCTTAAACGGGCACCCCGAAATGGCAACTCTAGACCGAGGAGCATTGAATGGAGTGGTGTTCGACTTGGGATTTGAAGCTCATCTTTTAAAGCCTCCTAGACAGGCGCTTTTTACGACCAATATTTTAGCCGATCCTGCAACCACACCAGAAATTCAAAGGTTAGGGAGACTTGATCGTAGGAGTGATGGCAACTTGCGCTTTCAGGCGATTCGCACGTTTCCGCTCGGGAGTCTGGTCACCTCTCCTGGGCATCGTGTGCTACGTAATCAAGCTACCATTCAAGGCATGATTGACACGATTCACAGTAACGGTCGATTGAACGCAAAAGAGCGACCAGTTGTGATTAATGTGATCACCCGGGAGGATCAAAAAATCCAAGGAATTGATATCCAAGATGGTCATCATCGTCTTTTGGCTTATTTACTTGCTGATCCACCAGGAGGGAA
>CAYLWK010000089.1:0-2968 GCA_964387255.1 uncultured Oligoflexia bacterium | reverse complement strand
GTGGGCACTTGCCGTTGAAGCTGATTATCAAGCAACAGAAACATTAGATCTAGGGATGAAGTTTGGACTGGTTCCTGGCCAACCGAACCAAGCCAGTGCTGGAGAGCCCGGAACTTTCAAAGCCTTTTTCTTTAACCCAGCCTATAATACAGGGCTGATCCTGTTTAACTATCAACTCGCTCATTTTGCTGGTCCGAGTACGTTGAATAACCCCAATGTCACAGGTGATCGCTTATTGTCTCCTTATGATGCGCCGATGACCAATGCCCGATATCTAATGCTTCATGCAAAATATAAAATGAAACGTTGGGATATCAGAGGTTCATGGCTGTATGCGACTGCTGATGTGGCCGCTGGTTCCGATTATTTTTATAATAGTTGGTACCGTAAAATGGAGCAGTTTGATCCTGCAGCAGCTGCCCAGGAAAGTGATCTCGGAATGGAATTCGATCTAGGCGTCACATATCATTGGGATGAAGCTTTTCGGTTTGATTTTGACATGGGACTCTTTCTGCCTGGAGGATTTTATAAATTTTCTAATACGGCTACAGAAAATCAAACTGGACCCGTTTTTGCTGGAGTGGCAAGAGTGGGGCTAGATTTTTAAGCCTGTTCGATGATTTATTGAACAATGAATTCACTAAAATAAGCGTTCATGAGAATAGGTTCTTCGATCAGCTTATTACCCATGGCGACAAGTTCATTGCGAAGGAGGTAGCGTCCCTGCACGCTCGTCAGCGCATCGAAACTTTTTTTACTCATGTGAGCGATCAGCTCATCCATGAAAATAGGCTTTACTTTGTCAAAAAGCGCCTGTTTTTGAATGTCTTTTAATTCCAGTGAAAGAGTAAATCTTGCAAAGTGTTCTGTTTCTTTCTTAACACCATTGATCATTTCAGTGCTGGGCTTAATATTCACATTAATGTCGTCAATAGAGACAATGCCGCGCTCACCAGCAAGGCTTTTCTCCTCGGTTTCACGTTCAGTAATTCGTTTTCTTTCTTGGCCTTCTGTGATTTTTGGGCGTTGATACAAGACTTGCGTGTACACAACAACACCCAGCGCACCTAGCGTTACCAGGGTGTTTAATAAAATAATAATGACAGGTTTTTTAAACACTCTCTTATTTTACTGACCTTCTCACTCAGATTCAAGTCGGCGAATGATTCTACGTCATCAGTTCCGACACACTCAGAGGTGTCAATCTTTAGTCAATATTTAACGCTTCATAAGGAAGATTTAAGTCGCGAGCAACTTGCTCATAGGTGAGAGCACCATTGTACAGATTCACACCCTTGCGAAGAGCTGCGTCCTGACGCACAGCATCTTTCCATCCAAGGTTAGCAATTCTCACAGTGTGGTGAAGCGTGACATTGGTGAGTGCATAGGTCGATGTGCGTGGAACCGCTCCTGGCATGTTGGGAACAGCATAATGAATCACACCATCAACAGTGTAGGTTGGGTGTTCATGGGAGGTCGGACGACAGGTTTCAACCGAACCACCTTGATCAACTGCTACATCCACTACGACACCTCCGGGTTCCATGCTTGCAATCATGTCACGATTGACGAGGCGAGGCGCTTTGGCTCCTGGCACCAAGACAGCTCCAATCACAAGGTCTGCTGTGGTCACTACTTTTTCGATTTGTTCAGGATTCGAATACAGTGTGTTTACTTCGTTTCTAAAAACATCAGAAATATAGTCAAGGCGCTCGTTATTCACATCCAAAACACTGACGTTGGCTCCCAAGCCAACTGCCATGCGAATGGCATTCATGCCAACCACACCGCCGCCTAAAACAACCACATGCGCACGCTCAACTCCTGTGACGCCGCCAAGGAGGAGTCCTTTACCGCCATGGTCTTTCTGAAGATAAGTTGCTCCAATTTGAGTTGCCATTCTACCAGCAACGGCACTCATCGGCGAAAGAAGTGGAAGCGAACCATCAGCTGGTTGTATCGTTTCATAAGCGATGCCAACAATCTTTCGCTCCATTAGTGCTTTAGTCAGTCGCTCATCTGCCGCAAGGTGAAGATAAGTGAAAAGAATCTGTCCTTCTTTCAAAAGAGAATATTCTTCCGGAAGTGGTTCTTTCACTTTGACGATCATTTCAGCTTGGTCATAAACTTCTTTAGCTGACGGTAAAATTTTGGCTCCCGACTGCTCGTAATCTTCATCACTGATACCTACGCCGGTGCCTGCTCCTGACTGGACAATCACTTGATGTCCATTTTGCGTCAGTGCCAAGACACCTGCTTTCACCATGCCAACACGATTTTCTTTATTCTTAATTTCCTTTGGGACGCCAACAATCATGATTTTTCTCCTCGTTGATGCTTCCTCATTCTTTTTTTCTCAAATCACCAAACCACTTGTTTAATCAGACATTTTTATCTTTATTAAAAATATCTAACGACAATGATTCTCAATACTCAGTTTTCTTTCAATTTTTAACTGTCATTCCGTCGTAAGCTAGCTGAACTCCTGAGGGTAATTTTGAATTCCAGGTTGAATAATCAAAATCATGACCCAAATGCGTCAGATAGGTTTTTCGTGGCTTCACTTTCTTCACCACTTCTAGAGCTTGTTCTAAGTTTAAATGTGTACGATGAGGTTTGATTCGAACACAATCTAAAATTAAAACCGATAAATCCCGCATGCGTTTAAGGGACTGTTCGGGTATATAACTACAATCGGTCAAATACGCAATGTCGTGGATGCGAAAACCCAAGACTTTTAGTTTGCTACCATGGTCCACCGGAAGAGGGGTCACTTCGACTCCAGAAGCTTTAAAAATTTGGTCAGATTTTCGAATCAAATGAAACTCTAAGTCCGCAACAGCTCCCCCTTCATGGGGGTGATTCGGCTTAAAGATATAGTCATATCGTTTAAAAAGATCGCGTTTGGCATCCTGGTTCCCAAAGACTGGGATCGATTTTTTTTGAATAAAATTATAACAACGAAGGT
>CAYLWK010000088.1:0-4754 GCA_964387255.1 uncultured Oligoflexia bacterium | reverse complement strand
GAAAAAATAAGAAAAAAGAAGTGGGCGTATTTGAAATCTTCGATTCTTCAGGGCCAATTTACCGAAGCGACGTCATCCAGGGAGATGCACATCAGATCGATGGAACTGTCTCCATTGCTACCTGGAAAAAAGTAACCAGTATTGCCGAAGAAAATTCAGATAGAGTTTTAGCCATTCGATTCACTCATACCCATCCTCATCATGGTGTTTTCATTGAAGGAAGAAATATTGGAATTGCCACTGGAAACCGCTTATCCCCCACCGATATCAAAGCTGGCCTGAGTTTCCGAACTGCGTTGGATTCAAATAAAAAACTTTCTCATATCCATTTTGAAATTATTGCTGTTTCATTTCACTCTCCGACTATTGAAGATGTGCTGAACGAAGAATCTCGACTCATGCGACGAATTGGAAAAATGCTAAAGGGTGCCGTGATGAGACAATGGTTTAAGTCGTCGGTGGTAATTGTAGGAACAAAATAGCTTGTTTCTAGGTACGCTAAGACGCTTGTCTTGATTCTATGTAAACATAAAGTAACTCTCCAACTTGCTTTGCAAAAGTATCTTGAAACTGAGAATGTTTTAAAAGTGAATATATTGCGTTCGGCCAATTTAATCCAAAGCCAGGAAAAAAACTTCGAACCCAGTACTCACGTGACCTATTTCTAGTTGATGTGGTTGGAGACTCAAAAAGACCAATTCGATTAATTTGAGATCGCGCTGCCTTTTTGGGTCCACCCAAACTCCGAATTTCCGTTCGACTAATCTCTAACGGTTTTAAGTAAACCGTTAACTTTAATTTTTTCATTGTTTCCTCTAGTTCTTGAAAAAAGGAGTTAAATTCTCCTGAAACAAATTCAGATTTTCGCTTACGAATTTTACGGTATATTTCAGACAATCTATTCACAAGTTTATTCCATTCTACCGTTTCGACGTAAGACAAGGTGGGGAGTTCATACGTTTCTTCCTCAATCACTTTGTCAAATTCCCCCACCAGGTAATCGATCTTCTTAAATACCCTACTCAAGCCTTTAGGGCGGTTTTTTTGAGAAGAGTTTTCATACGCTTCTTTCCATTGAACTAAAGCCATCATTCTTTCAACCTGACTCCATGCGCGATTGACAGTAACTTTTCTACTTTTTCTTGAAACTCGTTTTTTCACTTCTAACCGTTTTTCCTTTTTCATTTCAATCACCTACAGTTTGGTCTAATGGATTTTTCCTCAAAATTCGGTTGCTGTTTCAATTTTGGGAATCAAATAAATATGCGTCTGACTAACAAGAAAGGAAATAATTGCCAATGACTGATCATTACGACCAAGAATTGCTTACATATGAACAAGCTGCGAGATTTTTATCGTTGTCTCCTACAGCGCTGTATCGCCTGGTTTCCCAAAAATCCATTCCTTATGTCCGACTGGGGCCAAGGACCATCCGCTTTTCAAAAAATGCTTTAGTCGAGTGGCTACAAGAGCTTGCTAGCAAAGAAAGTGAAATTGGAAATGACTAACATCAACTTCAAAACCATATCGGAGTTTATTGTTGACCCGAGTATCCAAAAGCCAGACTCACTCATCGATGGACTCATTCATCGCCAAGAGCTCCACTTGCTGGTAGCACCAGCAAAAGCAGGCAAATCATTTTTGGCCACTCAGCTCGGAATCTGTTTGGCCTCAGGACGAGATTTTTTGAAACAAAAATGCGCGCCAAAAAGGATTGCCATGCTTCAAACTGAAGTGAGCCAATACCGACTAAAGGAGCGTTTTGAGTCAATCGCTAAGGAACTAAAAGTCGATCCCAAAAATCTTGACAGTTTTCTATTGGTGGAATCTGGCAATCATCTGCTGATTCTAAATCAAGGGTGGGATGAGTTTAAGGAAGGCCTTAAATCACTTAAAGCTGATCTTCTCATTTTAGATCCATTCTACACTTTGCATCAAGGTGATGAAAATGCTTCCCGAGACATTGTACGGCCACTCACCGAACTAAGTCGAATTACAAAGAATTTAAACATGGGGATTTTGCTGGTTCACCATGAAGGTAAAGCAAGTGAAAATAGTAGATCGCGAAATGTGATCCACGCCGGGAGAGGTTCAAGTTCATTTGCAGACATTCCTGACGGAATTTGGCGACTCAATCGAAAAGAGGAAAACTTGGGATACTTGAACTTAAGTTTTCGAAATCTTCCCCATCGTTCGTTTTCCCTCAAATTTGAAGGACGCCTCTGGAGCGTAGCTGAAAAGGTTTTCATCCTTGTTGAACTGATTAAAAAAGGCGAGGAAGTTTCAAAATCTGAGTTGCGTGAAAGATACTTCGAACTCACGGGGAAAAAACAAAGCTCTTTCGATCGAGAGATAAGCGAGACACTAAAAGCCAAAAAGATTGAGCGATTCAATAAAGGAAAAGAAGCGTTCTTTCGTTTGTCATATGTCCCAACTAATAAGTTGGGACATATGACAAACGTAGAACCTAACTCGAGCTTTGCTGACTTCCAAGAAACAGGGATTCATTCAAACTCTAACGACCCAGCTAACCCTAAAAATCCAACTCCGATTGACACTTCGGGCGTTTTCAGCCAGGGGGGTTAGGATTTTTCATGACAAATTTGCTCAAAAAAAGACGCTTTCGGGTCGATTGCAAAACGCTGTACATGAACTCTCTTGAAGCAGCTCAATACTTGAGAACTTCACCTGCACAAATTCGTAATCTTGTTCAGCAAGGGAGGATTCCAAGGTACAAGCCTTTTGGACGCCTGTTATTCAAGCGTGCTGATCTGGATCGGGTCATCGAAGCCAGCCGATTAGGAGGCTTACAATGAATGAACCAGGAATAAAGAAATACACCCAAAAAGGGCAGGAGCTCTATCGAGTGCGAATTGCTCGACGAAGCTCACTGTTGCCCACTTTGGTTGTTGAAAAAACGCAAACAGGAATTAAGACCTACGTGGAAGCACGAAAGGTCAGAAAAAAACTAATTACCATAGCTACACAAGAATTGGCTAAAAAGGAGGTGCTAGGAAAATCCTGGGGTAAATTGGTTCACGACTGGTCAAAAGCAGTTTCTGCAAAAGACATTTTTGCTCCCAAACTTTCGGTGGGGACACTAAAAGAATATCTTTCAGTGTTGGAAACCCATGTATCTCATTGGGAGTTTAAACCGGTTGGAGAAATCGACAAACGTGAAGCCTGGATGGCTCTAAGCCAAGTGGAAGAAGAAGTTTCACGAACACGTCGAATTCGACTTCGAACTGCAATTGATTCTGTCTTTCGGTGGGGCATCGCAACGGGCAATATCAATGCTTCTGAATCACCCACAGCGGGTTACTTGAGCAGTGTCAAAGCTGATCAATCGAAGCTACCTGAAATTCTCCGAAGAGATGAAATCGAACGACTCCTTCTTCACGCCCAACAAGTGCAACACCCTTGGTATGAAATCTGGGCACTTGCACTTTTGACGGGAATGCGAAGTGGTGAACTTTATGCCCTTGAATGGAACCACATTGATCTCGAAAAGAAGGTGATCTTTGTTCATCGAAATTGGACCAACGTCAACGGATTTGGTCCCACAAAGGGACGCCGCTGGAGGACCGTACCCATTGATAACGATGATGCACTGATGCTTCTAAAAAGACTGAGAGCAAAGAACTTGAAATCACCCTTTGTCCTTCCTCGGATGCAGGCATGGACAGATGGAAGGCAAGCTAAGATTCTAAGGACGTTTTGTGAAGGTATCGGAATCCCTTCGATTCGCTTTCATAGCCTGAGAGCCTGTTTTGCCACTCAGTTGATTTCAAATAACGTCTCCCCTGGGACGGTGATGGCCATTTGTGGCTGGGAGGATCTCAAGACCATGCAAAGGTATATCCGCCTTGCTGGGCTTGAAGTAAAAGGCGCTACAAGGAGCCTAAAGATCCTGCCTCCAGCCGAAGAGGTCAAACGAGTCGTTCAGCTCTTTAGTGGATCCAAAGGATTATCTGAAAGCCAGTAGAAATGGTAATGTGGCGGGAACGAGAATGAAAGTCGCTGTTTTTATTGAAGACGCGACGTCACCTCCAAATTCCAGAACTTTCACAATGTTGTGAGAAGTCAAAACAATAATTAACAATACTAACTATTTAGCAAGTGGAGGCTCTGAGGTCGGAAGTGCTCTACTCATTCGAAATCACCCGAAATAACGTACTTGCTGTCATTTGTGGTAATCGGCCTGTGGTAACGTGACGAATACCACATGAATTGATAATAAGGATTTGGGTATGAAAAAAGTTTCTTCAAAGCAGTTATGGAATAGATATTGGTCATTGGAAGCCGACCTAAAGGAATTGGCACAATCTCTTAATGTGTCCGTTACCTACTTAAGAAAGAATGCTGAGCACTTCTCTCCAGATGTGCACGAAGCAACCTATTACAACTTAATTGAGCAGATTGAAGTTCTAAAGAAATTACAAAAAGACAGGATATCTGCTTTGATCAAAAATCCAGTAGTCAAGCTCGACCTTTATCGACGCTTCGCTTAGGCGCTCCCATTCGAGCTACGTCTTCCTCTTTGTCAGATAGATCTTTTTTAATATCTATAGGATCTCCGATCTCACTTACAATTTGATCGACTTCATTTTTGAAGTCTGGATCCACAAAAATGCGTTTTACAAAGAAACTTCCATTGTAGTGCGCAATCAATTGAGAAATTGACTTTATATTGTCCGAAACTAATCGACCTCCATCAAATGTTTTACAAATGATCGGGAAAACAAGATTCTTTG
>CAYLWK010000087.1:0-3316 GCA_964387255.1 uncultured Oligoflexia bacterium | reverse complement strand
GATTTAGTTTCTCGCTTCCATTCAAAAAAGCCACTCACGGGAACACTACAGCGGCGTGAACGTATGGCAGCTTTAAATGATGGTTTTTGATCAATTGTTTCTGCTCGTGCATTGATCAGCTTAGAGGCAATTTTTGGATCCTTAGCCCAAAAGGGGATGAGTCCCCATTGGAAAAAATCAATGCCAAGTAAAAATGGTTTTTTTGAGTTGGTTTGATCTTGTTTCTTCGACTCTTTCTTAGCCTCAATCCCAATCACTGCAGGAATCTGCGTTTGAGGGGGGATATTGTAGTTAGGTTCTAGGGTTGGGAAAAAAAGAGGAAGCTTAATTCCATAAGTGTCCTCTAAGTCTTCATTTTTATAGATGGCATATGCTCGTCCACACATAGGTCAAGAGCCTTGCTTTTTAGAGGTGGGAAGTTTGGAGGGTGAGGGGCCGATGATCTGGGAAAGGTTTTGAAACTGCGGATGGTTTCCTTGGATAGCGTCCCAAAGGTTAGCGATGGCATTCGGAGCACGTCGCTGTTTGGATTCCCATTGAGTCATTCCCGAAGGGTCCACCCGAAGTCCCCACATCGGTTCAGGGCTTTCGAAGGACATGGTGTATCGGCCGTCACCAATAAAGTTTGGATCTTCAGGAAGCTGAATCATCCAACCTTTGGTAAACCATTGAAATCGTTTAAGTCGAGATTCAAACAATTTGGGGTCATCAAGTTTGAACGGGAGATTTTTTCTATCAAAAGTAGGGGCACTTCCAGCCAGGATGACTTGATTTTCAGAAAGCCAAGGTGCTGAACGGATGATGTCTGATACTTGTTTACCTTCTGTTTCGTAAAAGGCACGCCAAACCACTGGAGATCCAGGAAGTGGCGTGATTCGTTTACGTTCTGAGAAATGATGTCGATGCATCATGAGAGCTTCGTGGGTTGTCTCAGCGGAGTGGCGGTTCATCCACGAAAACCCAATATATAAAACTAAAAACCCTAACCCCACACGCGCCCAGTTTAAACTTCTTTTAACTGCTGCAATCCAAGCAAATAAGATCAAAGGAATCGTGAGAAAGGGGTCGATAATAGCCAGTAGGTCCCATGAGACTCGAATCTGATTAAATGGCCAGTACAAGAGTGTGCCGTAGGTTGTGAAAGCATCTAATAGACCATGCGATGCATAGCCTAAAAGGCAAGCAAGGAACACTGTCTTCCACTGAGCTCGGTAATTGGGGAAAAGACATAAAAATCCAGTCACAATCAAGGAGCCGATTGGAATAAAAGCAAACGAGTGTGTGAAATGACGATGGTACTCGTTGAATGCCAACACCGCGGATGGAGTGGAGATGAGGTTGTCTAGATCTGGTGCCATGCCCGCTAAAGCACCCACCCACCATGCTTTTGATTTTAAAGTGCCTTGAAACCGGTCATTGACTCCGCTTTGAGCCGCGAGAGCGCCGAGTGCTGCTTGACTGATGGGATCCATTTACGCTCCTTTGAGACCGACCTTTGCGGCCGCGCTTGACCCCTGCTACTAAGGTGATCCAAGCATGATCATTATCCCCTTTTGTGCGACGAGAGTAAATGCCCACGTCCGGATCGTCACTATCACTTTCATCCCAGTAAATATAAGAATCATCAAATCCAGCTTGGGCTAATAAATCTCTCACCTCTGGCATTGTCCACATTCGCCAATCATAGGTAAACGCATTCTCCCACGTCTTGCCATTTGGAAGCTTGAAGTGAATGGCATATTCTCCATGGTGATTGATAGGATCGAATGACTTTTGATCCCAAATATAAGTGTACCAATGTTTTTTGTTTCGTTGGTAACGCCGACGTTCTTTTGTCTTTTCATACATTCCAGCGCCCCCAGCCATTTCAAGAAAGAAAACAGAATCAGGAGCGAGACTTTCATAGACTTTCTTAAAATACCGTAAAAGCTCTTCTTGAGTTTTGAAAATAAAAAATGAAAAATTACATGCCACACAAACATCTGCTTTAGGGCGAGTGGATGTGATGACATTTTGTTTTAGCGGAGTGACACGTTTTTTTTGTTCAGCGGTGAGTTTTTTTAAATGCACCTTCTTGCCATAATGAAGGGGCTCCGGGTCAAGATCTAATCCATAGGCCACTTTGTCTTGATCTAGCTTGACCCACTCCATGCAAATTTGAAACGTTCCACAGAAATCCTCTCTCAATACTTTTGGTTTCTTATCGAAGATTTCTTGATAAAGCTCGTCGAAGCATTGCGCATGAAGATCAGGGGTCTGTACGGCATTTTCGTACATCGGATATTTTTCTATGCTCTTCATGCCTTTAGGTGTGTGGTGTTGAATCACTACCGATTCTCCTTTTTTCTGCGATCGTTTCGCTCGTGAGGTTACTTTCTTAGTCATAGGTCCCTTGAAGCTTCCGTTGTACTCACTCTTTCGAACAATCGTCAAGCTCTCAAAAGTTAGAACCAGAATTTAGTCGTCGGTAGAATCATCAATGTGTTGGGTGCGTCAGACCCAAGTCCTAAGATATAGCTAATCTCAGCTCCGATGGAAAAGCTCCCAAATTTATAATCATAGGCAATCTTGGGGCCAAAAACTAATTTAGAAAGACTCGGATTAAGGTTAAGTGAGGTGCTAGAAGTGGTCACCGATGCTGTTTGACTTACAAACAGAAGTCCTATTTTTGCCCCAACAATAAAATTTTCAAGGGATCCAGACAAAGCCCAATTGGCTTCCACTAAGAAATTTTTAGAAGAAAGGTCCGTTGAAACAGTGTCGCCATCGGCTGTGACGACTGAACTAGAACCATAAGAGATGTAGGTGAACGCTAGACCAAGACTACCAAAGAAATCCCAATTGAACGTGGCTCCAAACCCAAACGTCGCGCTGGCGTTCGAAGGGAAGGTGAGCCCTGTGATCAGTCCGAAATAACCTGCTCGAGCGGAAGAGGGTTGAAAGGAACTCACCAAACAAAACCCGATGACGATCAAACCTAAAAGCCGCTTTATCATGCGTGACCCTAAACGCCCCTTCTCTTCCTTATTGTAGTGGAGAAATCGGGATTTCACAAAAAAGGATGCAATGCGCAAGCAGTGAATTTTACTTTTTGGGAGACTCTCGGCCCATCAGATTAAAGGTATTTTGGAAGGCGTTCTCCTGCTTTAACTTTATTTAACCAGGCTTTTTATTGGTACTTTACGGAGCAGCCATACGGTTTAGTTTTAGCAGTGTCAATTTTTTGACCAGAAAGCCCCTGAGTGAGGGCTAAAGAGACATAGTTTTTTGCACCTTGAACGTCGTCTACATCGGTTGTGGCTCGGTCATCAATGGC
>CAYLWK010000086.1:0-7960 GCA_964387255.1 uncultured Oligoflexia bacterium | reverse complement strand
TGAAATTGCCTCTGAAGTTTTGGAAGAAGACCACTATGGTCTTGAGGAAGTCAAAGAGCGCATCTTAGAGTATCTGGCTGTGAGAGTTCTGACGGATCATTCAAAAGGCCAGATCCTTTGTTTTGCAGGCCCTCCGGGGGTCGGGAAGACCTCACTTGCTAGGTCAATTGCAAAAGCCTTGAATAAAAAATTAGTCCGCTGCTCGCTTGGCGGGGTTCGAGATGAGGCTGAGATTCGTGGTCATCGGAGAACCTATGTCGGAGCATTGCCAGGAAAAATTCTACAGTCTCTGAAGAAAGCAGGCACTTCCAATCCTGTTTTTCTTCTCGATGAAGTTGATAAAATGAGCATGGATTTTCGAGGAGATCCGTCTTCGGCACTCTTGGAGGTCTTAGATCCTGAGCAAAATAAGAATTTTGGAGATCACTATATTGAGGTGGATTATGATCTTTCACGAGTCATGTTTGTTCTCACTGCCAACAATATTCACACGATTCCAAAACCACTTTTAGATCGTATGGAAGTGATTCGAATCTCAGGTTACACAGAGGTTGAAAAATTCAATATTGTTAAGAAGTACTTGGTAGATAAGCAAATGGATCAGAACGGACTGAAGCCTGAGCAAATGGAGATGGAAGACGAAGCCATTCGTCTTTTGATTCGAAACTACACGCGGGAAGCTGGCGTGAGAAATATCGAGCGGATGGTAGCAACGATCTGTCGAAAGGCGGCTAGAAAAATTGTGCAGCTCAGACAAGAGCAGAAACAAGCAGAAAAGGAAGGGCGATCGATAGATACTTCAACCAAAGAAGAAAAAATCGTCATTCGTGCTTCTGATCTTGAGGAGCTCTTGGGTCCATCGAAATATCAAAAAGATAAAAGCGATGAGGAAAACGAAGTGGGGCTCACCAATGGACTTGCCTATACTGAGGCCGGTGGTGAGATGCTTCAAATTGAAGTCAGTGTCGTGCCAGGCAAGGGTCAGGTGAAAGTCACCGGAAAGCTTGGCGAAGTCATGCAGGAATCAGCGGCAACAGCCATGAGTTATGTCCGTTCGCGGGCAGAGCAATTGGGGCTTTCTCGTGATTTTTATCAGAACGTTGACATCCACCTTCATGTGCCTGAAGGAGCCGTGCCCAAAGATGGTCCTTCAGCGGGTGTGACCATGGCAACGACAATCACCAGTGCACTTTTAAAAATTCCAGTGAAACGTGACTTTGCGATGACAGGTGAAATTACTTTGAGAGGACGAGTGCTCTCAATCGGTGGATTAAAAGAGAAGCTCCTTGCTGCAAAAATCGCAGAGATCACAGAGGTCATTATTCCGAAAGGAAATGTGCCCGATCTTAAAAAAGTTCCAGATGAAATCAAATCAGGACTTACAATTCATCCAGTTGAACATGCCGATGAAGTCTTGAGGCTGGCTTTGGATTTGGAAAAGCCAGATCAGTTTTTGGTTCAACCGGCATTCAACGAGCTTTGGCCAACCATGCCTGTGAAAAAACCGTCTGCTGGAAAAAGCACGCCCATTGTGAACTGATCTTCAAAAGTCAGCTGGAGTTTGCTGATTGGAGCTAATTAGCGTCCACCAAAGAGGTTTCTAATCCAGCCTCCTATGCCGCTCGGTTTTGAAGCACTCGATGGGTCTAGGTCTCGGTCTGCAATCGTGATTGCATCCACTGTCATGCCGTTTTCTTGGTAGGCTTGAAGGCGTTGGCCGACACCGAAAAGCGTTGGATTAAAAATAGACGCATTTGAATTGGCAAATTGACTTAAAAGTGGATCTTCAGAATCTAGGAGCGCTCCATAAAACTCAGGGTCTTGGTTTCTGAGGTTGGCAGCTTCTTGAAGGTCACTTGGTCTGAGGGAGGCTTCACTGCTAGCCACCCCAGGAACGTCAACAGAGATCGCCGTTGTGACTTTTTGAATCCTATTGGCTTTTAGCGTTTCAGCAGTGGGAAGAGCATGAGCTAAATCGAATTGACCAAACCGTTCGATATCAATCAAAACTAAGATACGTGAAGAAGCGCTCGCTTCTAATGGGGGAGCTGTCGAACCACCCAGCACTGAAGGGAGGTCCAGATTGATATCGGTCAATGCCTCAGTCATGATGGCCCAGTACTGAAGTGCAAAATAAGTCGATTGAAGCGGATCTTCTCCAAACGCTCGGTCGGCAGAGACCTGCTGGTACTCTCCCGCGTTTCGGATGAGATTGTCTCCACTCATGGGGCCTTTCGGGTCCCTTCGATCAATAGTTCCATGAAACCGCTCGTGTAATAGTAAAAGCCAAGCTGGGGTGTTTTCTGAGATTCTTCGAGAGGGGGGCGTTAAATCAGCAAGCGGCATGTCAAACAATTCTGCAAGTTTACTCAGGCTGTGAAACCCTTCAGCTCCATCTGCTCCGGATTGATCCTTCAGGGCAAGTCTTCCGATTTTGTCATGAATAAATTCTTTGTATCGGCGTCGATTTTCTCGTTGGCTGAAATCTGTCATGGATAAAACAAATTCTTCTGTGAACTCAAAAAGTTGATCTCCTCGAGCGTCGACAGTCGCCTCTTCCCAGTTCCATTGACCTTCATTAAACCTCACTCTTTCTGTAAGAAGAAGGAGGATCTGAAAATAGCCATGGGGATCACGATCAGCGACTTCTTGGAGCTTCGTTGATAAGACTCGCACTGAGGTTTCAGTGGGTCGTTGCTGTGGCTTACCTTCGTCATCAGTTTTGAATCTTTCAAATTGGTACATCATCGCAGTTTCAGATGAATCAAGTTCGACGTTTGAAGCTTGGATGATTCTGACAAACTCTTCCATCATTTTTTTGGTAATGACATTTCTACTTAAAAAACTACCTACTTTATGTCTCGTGTCACCGGTAAGAACTTTTGCAACTTTACCTCCGAGCTGGCTTCCCCTGATAGTGCCGACGGCATCTCTTACGAGTTTCTCTATTGGATAGTGCTGTAGCTGCATGAGTTTGGCTCTAAACTCAGGATCAGAGGCCTTGGCTCTTAATTGATCATGAATCGCTTTCTCTTGAGCTTTTGAGGCCTGAGCTAACGGACGCATGACCATTTCAGTGTAAAGTTCATCCACGCGCTTTTTTACAGCGGCCAACTGACCCAAACGAGCATCGCTATTTTGAATTTGAGGCGACTGAAACTGAATTTCTGCCAAAACATCAATGGCTCTTTGGTGAAAAGATGACTGCTTGTCGTTCGCGTGACGTCGGAGTTCCGTGTAGAAATAAATTGCCTCAATGGGATTCATTTGAAAAACAAGAAGTTCGTGACTGTCTTGTCGACGAAGTAAGTGTAAAACGTTTGCCTGCACGCGTCTTAAGCTTTCTGTATCAGCTTGAAATCCAATGCTACGGTCTAAGAATGTCCGCACATCTGCTTCGCTAAAAGGCTTCCCGCTTTCACCATCCAAAAGGCGTCCCCGACGGAGAGCTCTGGTGAAAACATAGTGGGGAGTCTGGCTTTCATTTTCGAGTCCCACTAAATACCGTTGAAGCCCAGGGAAAAGCTCAAAAGCAAGGTGAAGCGTTTCAGGAGTGAGTTCTTCATCTTCTCTCAAATAACCATCTTGTTTTAGAATTGCTTCCGCTTCTTCCAACCTTCGAGTGACCTCTTTCAAAGGTTCTAGTGAAGCCATCAGCGCTTGAAAGGGATTTTCTGACGGTGATCTTGGGCTTTTTTGTTGCTCCCTTGAATGAGCCACGGCCTGATGCATCTCATCAATAGTCTGTTTGAGAAGTTCCTGACAAGAAGCTTGAGTTACCGAGGGCACAAACGTAGCACTTAAAAGTGCGAATAGAAAAAGGGATCGGCAACCTTGAAGGTTTGCTTTGGTTTGACTCGGTTTGGACTGCATGAAGTTCTCCTCGATCTCAAAAATTTTTTCAACCTAGCGTCGATTTTGGCTAGGGTTTTGGTTCCCACCCAAGTATCGAATCTCATGGGGCGTAAGTAGCGTATTTCCGCTCAACTCTCTACTGATTTACTGCGTCGCGTAGGATTGGAGGACAATAGCAAATTAAAAAGATCAAATAAAGCTTGATTTTAATCTTTTTCAGGAGCCACAGATCCTAACGGCTTTATCTTTGACTTGACGGGTTTTCTAGATTGGACTATTTTCTCGCGACTCGACGCCTGATGCAGAGAGCTTAAAAATTAAATGAAATTGATTGATAAAACCTCAATCAAGCCAATACAAAGAGCAATCGCTTGGGCCTATCAAGTGAAAAAGCTTTTGAATGGATGTCTTGAGGGGGGATTTTGAGATTTCAGTTTCCTTTTTTGCTCAGCTTAGGTAGAGAAAACTTTCAGACTCATCATCAAAACGGGCAGGTGCAATTTACCTGGTCAATGGGATGACTTAAGTGCCATCGATTGCAATGTGCAATTGTGATGAAAAGGTGGTCAAAACGAATGAAGGCTAAAAGGATTTAAAAAGAATGCCCACAATTAACCAGTTAATTCGAAAAGGAAGAACCAATAAATTTTGGAAAACAACCTCTCCGGCACTGCAATCGTGTCCACAGCGACGAGGGGTCTGCACTCGGGTTTACACAACCACTCCTAAAAAACCAAATTCAGCATTACGCAAAGTTTGTCGTGTGCGATTGACGAATGGATTCGAAGTCACTTCCTACATCCCTGGCATTGGCCATAACCTTCAAGAACACTCGATTGTTCTGATTCGGGGTGGGCGGGTCAAGGATTTACCAGGGTGTCGTTACCACACTGTTCGAGGGACTTTGGATGCCCAAGGTGTCGCAAATCGAAAAAATGGGCGCTCAAAATATGGGACTAAAAAGGCAGCTGCAGCAGCAAGTTAGTTGAACTTGTAAAAAAGCGAGATCAAGTAAGTTAAAATTAAAAGACTGAATTGAAAAAGGTTAAAGAAAAATAAGGTAAAAATCATGGCACGTAAACGTAAGGCAAAAAAAAGAACGATTATCCCTGATCCAAAGTTTAATGACCTTGTTGTGACAAAATTTGTAACAGCCCTCATGACTCAAGGGAAAAAATCAACTGCGGAGTCGATTCTTTATAAGAGCATCGAGATTTGTGGTGAAAAAGGTGGCGATGAGGGATTGAAAATTTTTAAAAAGGCGCTTGATAACGTTAAGCCGATGCTAGAAGTAAAAAGTCGACGAGTCGGTGGGGCAACTTATCAAGTCCCGGTAGAAGTCAAGCCTGAGCGTCGTCAGTCACTGGCATCACGGTGGATCGTTGAATCAGCACGTTCAAGAAATGAAAACACCATGGGGGAACGCCTTGCAGGAGAGCTTTTGGAAGCGTATCAGGGTCGTGGTGGCGCGATGAAAAAGCGTGAAGATGTGCATCGAATGGCTGAAGCGAATAAAGCGTTTTCTCATTTCCGTTGGTAATTTCACAAGCCTGCTTTGAAAAGATGCTTTTCACCTTTTTAGCAATCAAGTAGGGTGGTGACGTGTCACCAGCAGAAAAAAAATCAAAAAAAGATCAAGATGGAGCACTCTCTTCTGGCGAGGAGGAGCAGTTACGCTCGATTCGAAACATCGGCATCATGGCTCATATTGATGCTGGAAAAACAACAACCACAGAACGGATTCTTTTTTATACCGGAAAGACTCATAAGATTGGGGAGGTGCACGAAGGCACGGCTGTGATGGATTGGATGCCTCAGGAGCAAGAGCGTGGGATCACAATCACTTCAGCAGCGACCACTTGTTTTTGGGATAAAAAGCAAATCAACATCATCGATACCCCCGGCCATGTGGATTTTACCGTTGAAGTAGAACGTTCGCTTCGTGTGCTTGATGGAGCAGTGGGTGTCTTTTGCGCGCATGGTGGTGTTGAACCCCAGTCGGAAACTGTTTGGCGGCAAGCCAATAAGTACCGAGTTCCAAGAATTGCGTTTGTGAACAAGATGGATCGCATGGGGGCTGACTTTTTAGGGGTGATCGATCAAATGAAAGAACGCCTCAAATCCAATGCAGTTGCCTTCCAGTTACCCTTGGGTGTTGAGGATTCGTTTGAGGGGGTGATTGATCTTTTTTCCATGAAGGTTTTAAAGTGGGAGTCAGAAGACCTAGGCGCAAAATACCATTTGGAAGAGATTCCCGAAAATTTAAAATCAGAAGCTGACGATTATCGTACCCAGTTGATGGAAGCCGTTGCTGAATTTGATGATGAACTGATGGAGCACTATTTAGAGGGTAAGGCGATTGAATCAGAGCTTTTTTATCGAGCGGCTAGAAAGGGATGCATTCAAAATGAATTAATCCCTGTATTTTGTGGTTCGGCATTTAAGAACAAAGGAGTGCAGCCACTTTTAGATGCAGTGGTTAAACTGCTCCCTTCCCCGTTAGATGTCCCTCCAGTGGAAGGACGCGATCCTGAAGATGAGTCTAAAAAAATCACCTGTCTTCCTCGGTATTCAGACCCCTTTGCAGCACTTGCGTTTAAAATCACCTCCGATCCCTACATGGGGACGCTGACGTATTTTAGAGTGTATTCAGGGACGCTCGAAGCAGGGAAAACGGTTCATAATCCTGGACAGCAAAAACGAGAGCGAATTGGACGAATCCTTCGAATGCATTCTAATAAACGTGAAGAGCTGCAAGTCATTCGAGCGGGTGATATTGGAGCTGCGGTGGGGTTACGCTTTGCTCGGACAGGGGACACCTTCTGTGATCAGAAGCATCCTGTGTTGTTAGAAAAGATTGAATTTCCGGAGCCTGTTATTTCAATTGCGATTGAGCCAAAGACAAAAGCTGATCAAGAACAATTGGCGAATGCGTTGTCCAAGGTTTCAGTGGAGGATCCTTCTTTCTCGGTACGAACCGATGAGGATACCAATCAAACTCTAATTAGCGGGATGGGAGAGCTTCATCTAGAGATTATTGTTGATCGGCTTCAGCGTGAGTTTAAGGTGAATGCGAATGTGGGCAATCCACAAGTTGCTTATAAAGAAAGCATTGCAGGCTCCGCACAGGCTCACGTTAAGTTTGCAAAACAAACCGGAGGGAAGGGACAGTTTGCCGAAGTGAAGATCAAACTTCAGCCCAATGAGCGAGGCAAAGGGTTTGAATTTAAAAACTCCATTAAAAGCGGAGTGATTCCAAAAGAATTTATTCCAGCCGTGGAAAGTGGGATCAGTGATGCCATGATGGGAGGGATCTTTGCAGGGTATCCTTTGGTTGATTTAAAGGCAGAGTTAATTGATGGGTCGTTTCATGAGGTTGATTCCTCCGAGATGGCGTTTCGAATTGCCGGTTCGATGGCATTAAAAGAAGCTGTTCAAAAAGCAACGCCCATCCTGCTTGAACCCATGATGAGTTGTGAGGTGATTTCCCCTGAAGAATACATGGGCAACGTGATCGGAGATTTAAATTCCCGTAGAGGAAAGATTTTGAATCTCTCAAATCGCCATGGTATGCAAGTGGTCAAAGCAGAAGTTCCTTTAGCCACCATGTTTGGGTACTCGACTGCGTTGAGATCCTCAACGCAAGGCCGTGCGACTTACACCATGGAGTTTCTACAGTATGCGTCTGTTCCCCCTGCGCTTGCAAATGAGATTCAAGCGAAAGCGGGATATGGACAATAAGCGCGGATTTGGTAAAAGGATTTTTCTTTTGAAGTTTGAGGGATTTTTGAAAGTTTCGGTGGTTCGGTGCCGAGAAAAACAAAAATGATTGAATAAGGCGAATTGAGGAGGCCAAAAAATCATGAGCAAAGAGAAATTTGACAGGAAGAAGCCCCACGTCAATATCGGAACGATAGGTCACGTGGATCATGGAAAGACGACGTTAACGGCAGCGATCACGAATGTATTGGCAAAAAAGGGAGAAGCGGAAGCACGAGCGTTTGATCAGATTGACAATGCGCCTGAGGAGAAGGAGCGAGGGATCACGATCAATACGTCGCATGTGGAGTATGAGACGGTAAAGCGACACTATGCGCATGTGGAT
>CAYLWK010000085.1:0-5899 GCA_964387255.1 uncultured Oligoflexia bacterium | reverse complement strand
TTTTTCGCACACAAACTTAAACCGCATTCGATTCAAGGTGAGGGTCAAAGAAGGAGAGTCTGTTCCCACGGTTGTTTCTGTTTGGAGTGGTGCCAATTGGCTTGAGCGAGAGGTTTTCGACATGTTTGGCGTGCGCTTTGAGGGGCATCCTGATCTAAGGCGAATTTTAATGGATGAGCGATGGGAGGGGCATCCGCTCCGCAAAGACTATCCATTGCGGCGTTATCAATTTCATCCGGTACCGATGGAGCCTCAGGAAAAGCTATTAAAATAAAAATATTGTTTGAAGGAGTTTTTGGTGCTTAAAAAAAATCAAGATCTTGAGAAAATCCCGGCTGATTTATTAAAGCAAGGTCTTCCGGGAACCATGGATTTTCGAATCGAGCATGATCCCGATGATCTTTGGGAAGACTCGCGAATGATTGTGAATATCGGACCCACCCATCCGGCAATGCACGGGGCGCTCCGAATGGTGGCTAAATTAAACGGGGAAACACTTGAAAAGTCCTATTGCGAGTTTGGCTTCACTCATCGGGCTAAAGAAAAATTGGGTGAGAATCGAACTTACCATCAGTTTATCGTTTATACCGATCGGCTAAATTATTGTTCAGCTCTTACAAATAACATGACTTATGCAATGGCTGTGGAGCGCTTCATGGGAATCGAAGTTCCGGAGCGAGCCATTTGGATTAGGATGATGTGTTGTGAGATCGCTCGGGTGATTGATCATTTGATTTGTATTGGGATTGCAGCCGTTGATCTGGGTGCATTCACTTATTTTCTGTATGGCTTTCATCAACGAGAAGAAGCTTACACGCTCATCGAGAAGCTTTGCGGAGCACGTCTCACGACATCTTATTGTCGAATTGGAGGGTTGATGTACGACGCTCCAGAGGGTTGGGAAAAAGAGGTGAAAGCTTGGGCGAAGCGAACAGCAGCCGTGATCGATGAGATGGATGCGCTTTTGACGAATAATAAAATCTGGTGCAATCGAACGGTGGGGGTTGGAAAATTTGATTATGATCAATGCATTGACTATGGCTTCACTGGACCAAATGCGCGAGCGGCAGGGATTGATATTGATTTAAGAAGAGATCAGTCACCCATGTTTTATCGCGATGTGGAGTTTGATGTTCCAATCACTCAAAATGGGGATTGTTTTGATCGGTATATTATTCGACTCGCTGAGATTCGACAGTCATTAAATATCCTGATTCAGTGTTGTGAAAAAATTCAAAAAGGACCGATCTGGGCTGAAGACAAGCGCACTCGAATTCCTGATAAAGATGTGGTTTTCAACACGATGGAAGGCATGATTCATCACTTCAAATTTTTCATGGAGGGATTTGAAGTACCAAAGGGAGAGGCTTATACGACTTTTGAAGCCTCAAATGGAGAGCTTGGATTTTTTATCAGTAGCAAAGGGGGCCAAATGGCGCATCGAATGCGTATTCGTGGACCGTCTGTGTTGCACTATCAAGGATTGTCTCCGATGACTCAAGGTGAATTTATTGGAGACGTGGTTGCAGCGTTAGGAAGTATCAACGTGATTGCGGGAGAATTGGATCGATAAAATGAGTAAAGTGCTTTCTGAAGGATTTTATAAAGACATGAAAAAATTGGAGCCTCGCTACCCGACTAAAGTAGCGTTACTTTTGCCTGCACTTCACCGTGCTCAGGACGATTTTGGATGGCTTCCACCGGAAGCATTGGATGAGATTGCTGAGTACATTGAAATTCATCCTGCGCAAGTTCGTGAGGTTGCAAGTTTTTATACAATGTACAATTTGAAACCGGTTGGAAAGTACCATTTAAAAATTTGCACGAATGCGGCTTGTTCATTGATGGGTGCAAATGAGTTAGTAAAATTTTGTGAGAAGAAGTTGAAAATCAAGTGTGGCGAAACAACGGCAGATAAAAAATTTACATTGGATGAGGAAGAGTGTTTAGGTTCTTGTGGAACAGCCCCAATGATGATGATGGGTCCCAGGTACTATGAGAATTTAGATCCAGAGAGCCTTTCCGACTTATTAGATAGTTTGGAGTAAAACAACCATGAGTTTAGCGGCACAAACAAGCGGCGAAACGCTTTATATTCAACATTTCGGAAACGAAGAAGCAAGAACCCTAGACTATTATTTGCGTCAGATGAAAGGGTATCAAGCACTCAAAAAAGCTTTAGCAATGAAGCCTGACGATATCATCGAGGAAGTTAAAAAATCCAATCTTCGTGGTCGTGGCGGTGCCGGTTTTCCAACGGGGATTAAGTGGGGGTTTATCCCTAAAGATTCAGATAAGCCCAAGTACCTGGTTTGTAATGCGGATGAATCAGAGCCAGGAACGTTTAAAGATCGAGATTTGATGCGCTACACGCCTCACCTTTTAATTGAAGGAATGGTGATGTCAGCTTTCGCATTCGGTTCAAACGCAGGGTACATTTATATTCGAGGTGAATACGTTCAAGAAGCTAGACTCTTGCAAGAGGCGATCGATGAGGCATACGACAAAGGATATCTGGGTAAGAACATACTCGATTCTGGGTTTCATTTTGACTTAACAGTGCATCGAGGTGCGGGTGCCTATATTTGTGGTGAAGAAACGGGTCTTTTGAATTCGCTTGAAGGCAAACGAGGAGAGCCTCGAGTGAAGCCGCCTTTTCCAGCAATCTCTGGAGCTTTTGGTTGTCCCACTGTTGTGAATAATGTCGAAACGCTTTGTGCTGTTCCTTTTATTGTTGATCGAGGCGGAGAGTGGTTCTCAAAACTTGGAAAGCTTGAAAAATCAGGAGGCACCCGAATTTTTTGTGTTTCGGGGCATGTGAAAAAACCTGGACTGTATGAATTGCCTTCTGGGGGCGTGACGCTTCGAGAATTGATTTATGATTATTGTGGTGGAATTTTAGATGACCGGAAGCTTAAAGCGGTGATTCCAGGCGGGTCGTCTGCGCCGGTCCTCACTGCAGATGAAATTGATGTGGTTTTAGATATCGAGCCGCTGATGAAAATTGGGAGCATGTTGGGTTCTGCTGGAATCATGGTAGTGCATGATGGATACGATTTAATTCATCTTATCTATCGAATCACCAAATTTTATGATCATGAAAGCTGCGGTCAATGCACCCCTTGCCGTGAGGGTTGTAAGTGGATGGTGAATATTTTTAAGCGAATTTTAAACGGCCAGGGCCGAATGGAGGATTTGGATCTTTTGGTCGATCTTTCAGACAATATCAATCAAAAAACGCTTTGTGCTTTAGGCGACGCAGCTGCTGGTCCAGTGAAGAGTTTTGTGACCAAGTTTCGACATGAATTTGAAGCAAGGATTCGAGGATAATCATGCCAAAATGTACCATTGATGGAAAGCAAGTCGAATTTGAACCTGGAGAAAATTTAGTTGAGGTAGCAAAGCGAGTTGGAATTGAGATACCTGTTTTTTGCTATCATCCTGGCCTTTCTGTGGTTGCTCAGTGTCGAATGTGTGCTGTGGATGTAGAGAAAATGCCTAAGATTCAAACAGCTTGCTCCACCCAAGCGCAAGAAGGCATGGTGGTGAATACTCAGACTGAGCGAGTGAAGAAGGCACGTGAATCAGTCATGGAGTTTTTATTGGTAAACCATCCGCTTGATTGTCCAATTTGTGACAAGTCGGGGGAATGTGATTTACAAGATTTTTCCTATGAGCATGGAAGTGCTTATCAACGATCAACAGAAGAGCGGCGGACTTATGTAGATCTGGACATGGGCCCGGTGATTAAGAAAAATATGAATCGGTGCATTCATTGCACACGCTGCATTCGTTTTGGGGATGAAGTGGCTAAGATTCGTGAAATGGTCGCCATTCATCGTGGAAATGATGTTGAGATCACAACAGTTGATGGTCGTGCACTTGAGACTGATTATGCTGGGAATTATTCAGATATATGTCCAACAGGTTCTTTGACGCTTAAGGATTTTCGATTTCATAAGCGGGCCTGGATGCTGAAAAAAACAGCAACAGTATGTGAGGGGTGTTCTCGAGGATGCAATATGGAGATCCAGCAAGATCGTAATGTGATTTACCGTTGTATTCCGAGAGAGAATAAAAAGATCAACGGACATTGGATGTGTGATGAGGGGCGGTTTAATTATCATTATCTTCAAGACCCAACTCGAATTAAAGAGCCAACTCAATTGGAGAACGATTCGTTTGACTGGGAGGAAGGCATCTCTTTTCTTCAAAAAGGAAATGATGAAAAAACATTGGTCTTGGTTGGTACCGATCTCACGCTTGAGGAGCTCAAGTTGATACAAGACTTTACGAAAGAAACATTGAAAAATAGCACGCTTCTTCATTTTGGCACGCCAGGAGTTACAACCACTCAAGAAGATGGTGATTTTGATTCCATCTTAAAGCGTCAGAGTAAAACCTCTAATCTTCACGGTGCAGAGTTACTGGGAATTAAGCCATTTGATCCTAAAGCTTCTAGTGCGGATCGGGTCATTGTTTTTAGAGGTGGAAGAGCTGTGGTGCCAGCGCTGAAGGCTAAATCTAAAATTGGTGTGGGAGTATTTTTTGAAAGTGATCTCAGTGGTTTCACAGCTATTTTGCCGGGAGCAGGGTTTGCGGAGAAATCAGGCACGATCGTGAATTGTGATGGAATTGAGCAAAAGTTGAATCGTGCTGTCACACCACCACGAAATGCAAAGCTCATCCCTGAGTTATTAATGCTTTGGAAAAACCAGAAGCAAAGTGAAGGGGCAGCGTGATGGAGTGGATAGATTTAGGCATCATGGCTGCTAAGGTTGGCTTTGTTTTGGTTTTGCTTTTGCAAATTCCCCCAATCATGGTTTGGGTGGAGCGACGTGGGTCTGCGTTGATGCAAAACAGGCTTGGTCCAAACCGATTTGGCCCATTGGGGTTGTTGCAGTCACTGGCTGATGCAATTAAATTTATTTTTAAAGAAGATCGTCCGCCTGGATCTGTGCGTACTTTTTATTGGTTTATTGCACCGATGGTGGCTGTGGTTCCGGCTTTCATGGCATTTGCAGCGATGCCGTTTGCCAGTTCTTTGACCCTCCCAAGTGGTAAGGAGATTCAATTTCAAATTGCACAGCTGGATGTTGGCATCCTGTACATTTTAGCTATTGGTTCACTTGCGGTTTATTCGATCATTATGGCTGGGTGGGCTTCCAATAGTAAATATGCTTTGTTTGGAAGTCTTCGAAGCACTTCTCAGATGATTAGTTATGAGCTCAGTCTAGGACTGTCACTGGTAGGTGTTTTGATGACTTTTTCAACCCTGCAGTTGGGAGAAATCGTACAGCTTCAAAGTCAAACTTTGATTCACCTTGGCCCAGTGACAATTCCGAAATATGGAATATTTGTACAGCCTCTTGGGTTTTTAATTTTTTTGGTGTCTGTTTTTGCTGAAACGAATCGTCATCCATTTGATCTTCCTGAGGGAGAATCTGAGCTTGTCGCTGGGTTTCACCTGGAGTACGGAGCCATGAAGTTCGCTTTGTTTTTTCTTGCAGAGTATGTGCACATGGCGATGGCTTCGTGTTTGATTGTGACTATGTACTTTGGGGGCTATCAGTTATTACCCGGAATGCCTGCACTTTTAAATAGTCTGGGATTAGAGGGATTTTCTTATGACCGTGCGAGAATCTTTTTTGAGTTTGGTTCTTTTAGCACCAAAGTAGCGCTTTTCATGTGGTTCTTCGTTTGGGTGCGTTGGACGTTGCCAAGATTTAGATACGATCAATTGATGCAGCTAGGGTGGCGAGTCATGTTGCCACTGGCCTTAGTGAATATTCTCATCACAGGCTACCTGGTTTTTGAAGGAGTCATCTAATGCTCATTAAGAAAAAATTTCCACTGAGTCAGCGATTTTATTTGGTGCAGATTGTGAAAGGTTTGATCA
>CAYLWK010000084.1:0-3369 GCA_964387255.1 uncultured Oligoflexia bacterium | reverse complement strand
TTGAATTCAAAATTTTTAATTCACCAACCATTAATTTCAGGAGTGATTCAAGGACCAGCTTCTGATCTAGAAATTCATGCGAAAGACATTGTTCGGACTCGCGAAAAAATCAATCGCATTTACGCTGAAGAGACGGGCCAGCCTTATGAAGAAGTGGTGAGAGCGACGGATCGGGATCGATGGTTAGACGCTGAAGAGGCATTGGACTTTGGATTGATTGCAAAAGTCGTTACGAAACGTTCGGATCTCTAACCATCTTTGTTATTCTCCTTCAGTCCGAAGGAATCATTTAAGGGTTGAATTTTCAAAAAAAAATGGCTTTCCGCTAGGCGTTGCTTTAGTTCGTTTTTTTGAGCTCACTTGACAACCCTTAGAAGATGCCCACCTTATGAATGTAAGGAGATGAGAAAAAAGGCTAGAACCTTTATAAAAAAGGCGTTGAAAGCCAAAAGTCTCTTTCCTTTTGGAAAAGCAAAAAGTGAGTCAGACGACTTAAACTTGAAGGAGGGTTGTTATGAATACAAAATCACTAAGTCAATTGAGAGATCGTCGATTAGTTGATCCTTTTTTTGATCGATTTTTTGACGGTTTTTTTAGCGAGGGAGGGTTTGATTCCCATCTTCCTCAGTCTTTTAACTTTGTTCCAACAGTCGACCTTGAAGAAAATGATGAGAGTTATCTCATGGCATTTGATCTTCCAGGGATTGATAAAAAAGACATCAAAATCGAGATCAATGACAATTATCTCGTTGTGTCTGGGGAGCGAAAGTCTGAGAATCGAGAGAAGAAAGGAAAAGCAACACTCACTGAGCGATCATTTGGATCGTTTCAGCGAAGCTTTAAACTTCCTGTCAGTGTGGCAGCTGATAAAATCACCGCTCAGATGAAAGATGGTGTGCTTCAAATTGAGGTGCCCAAATCTGAATCAGTCAAGGCTCGGCAAATCGAAGTACAATAAATCCCAAAGGTTGAAATGCCTTCCTTTGGCAGGAGCCTGGGGAAGGCTCAAGGGATCTGAATGTTAAATCCGGCCTTTTTGACTGGGGCGTTGAGAGAGATTCTTTCGTCCCTCAATAAAAAAGACTGAAATAAACCTAAAAGAAATGAATTGAGGTTAGGTGAAAAGGCCCTTTTGGATGAGGGCCTTTTTTCTTTCACGGGTTTGTGAGATACCCCTTCTACGACAACGGTATCACACTATGGGAGTCGTTAGAGGATCCCATTGATTTGAAGGAGAGACTTCATGAAGAAATTTCGATGGAGTGCAGTATTCATTGGAACGGCAGTTATTTTATCGGGACTGGCCTTTTGGAATTCAATTCAAACCTCAGATGAACGATCAGTTGAGGCGCTCTTGTTTGGACGGCAGGCATTGCCAGCCCACCGAAGCTTAGAGGCGATTCCAGATGCTCGTGCGAGTGATCGAATTAATATCTTTGTAAAGTTGGCAAAAAAAGTGGTGCCTTCTGTCGTGAACATCTCCACCTTTACTTATGCCCGAGGGGGTGGTTATGGAGGAATGCAGAATGATTTGCTTCGAAAGTTTTTAGAGGAGTTTTTTGGTGGACCGGGAGGTCCAATGATTCAGCCACCGCATCAGGGACCAGGGCCTCAAACGGGTCCTAGAGTGCGTCGACCGCAGTCGTTGGGGTCAGGATTTATCATTAGTGAAGATGGCTTGATCCTCACAAATCACCATGTTGTCGGGGATGCTGAGGAAATCAAGGTGAAGTTTACGGAAGATCCCAATGAGAAACAGACTGAAGCTGAGGTGATTGGTAGAGATCCCGAACTAGACCTCGCTTTGATTAAAGTGAATGTGAAACGAAAGTTAATCCCACTTCCTATTGGGAATTCTGAAAGCCTTCAAGTGGGTGAGTACGTGGTTGCCGTAGGGAATCCTTTTGGAAGAGGCCATTCAGTGACTCATGGGATTGTTTCAGCAAAGGGAAGAGAAGCGCCGGGTCTATTAGCCAATTACATTCAAACGGATGCTCCGATTAATCCAGGAAACTCCGGAGGCCCGTTGATTAATTTGGATGGCGAGGTGATTGGAATTAATAATGCGATCGATGCCCGGGCGCAGGGCATCGGGTTTGCAATTCCATCTAATTTAGCAAAGAAAGTCCTGCCTCAATTGAAAGATAAAGGGGGAGTGGAGCGCGGCTACATCGGCGTCAATATTGCTCAACTCGAGCCCAAGATTGCAGAACAGGTTAAAGCACCGAAAAATCTACGTGCTCCTTTTGTCGTGAATGTGCAACCTGGCGAACCCGCCGACAAGGCCGGGATGAAGCCCTATGACATCATCATGGAAGTGGATGGAAAGCGAGTACAACGTCCATTCGAACTCACTCAAGCTATCACCGCCATTCCCGTCGGTGATAAAGCAAAGATTAAGGTGCTAAGGCAAGGCAAGGAGAAAACACTTTCCGTAAGAATAGGAAAACGACCCACTTTGAATCAGTTGGCTTCCGGACCCCAGTCCCCACGACGTCAAGAAGGAAAAAAGACTGAAATTAGCACCGGCATGGCCTTACGAACACTCGATTCGACTCTTGCCAGACGAATGGGCCTTTCGAAAGAGACCCGAGGTGTCGTAGTCACCGATGTTGAGATTGGATCGCCTGCGGATGAGGCAGACCTAGCTCGTGGTGATGTGATTGTTGAGATCGATCAAAAGCCAATCCGGAGTGTGACTCAGTTTAATAAAATTGTGCGTAAGAAAAAATCTTATTTACTTCGTGTCCTTCGAATGACTCCTCGTGGAGATGAGATTTTTATGGTGATGGTTCTCAAGCTGAAATAAAAGGCTAGTTGATCAGTCGCCTAGAGCGCCTAAGAAAGGTGGAGTGCTTCTTGATTCAGTTGGGCATCGGCGCGATTTGCATATCGTTTGCTCCTATTTTCGTCAAACTCATTGACCTTTCGCCCACGCTCATTGGATTTTATCGATGTTTTTTTGCAGCAGTTTTGCTTTTGCCTTGGATCATTTTTCGAGGCCTCAAGAAAAAGGAAGACTCCTCTTTTCTCTACTCCTCAAATCAAAAAAAACTTTTTCTTTTCTTATCGGGTGCAAGTCTATTTTTTGCCATGGATCTTTTCGTTTGGCATCGATCAGTGGTCTATGCGGGCGCAGGCGTTGGTACGATCCTGGCGAACACTCAAGTTTTTTATCTGTCGCTTTTTGGATTTATTTTTTTAAAGGAGCGACCTAAACCTCGTTTTTGGCTTGGAGTGGTTTTAGGGTTTTTTGGACTCTTTTTTTTGATTCAATTTTATCAAAAAGACTGGGTGGGTGAACGATTTCATGAGGGGGTGATGTTTGGTTTGATCACTGGGATAGCGTACGCGTCATTTATATTAACA
>CAYLWK010000083.1:0-4418 GCA_964387255.1 uncultured Oligoflexia bacterium | reverse complement strand
CTCGCTCTTCCAGCGAAGCATTGCAAAGGACTTGAGTTTGACCCATCTGAATCATTGCAGAGCCTTCAGCATAAGGATTCACTCCTGTTTCAATTTTTAAATCTCTGATTTGTGTATTTTTTCTACCCTGGGGTTTTCTAGCCATGTTACAAGATCCTTGGTGATGATGATGATTTCTAATGGATACCATGAGTTGAATTCGCTGTGGAGAGGGCACTTACAATCGGCTCTTGAAGAAGACCGTGTGCAGTGGGATTGGACGACCCAGGGCTGTGCGAGTGCAAAAAACAATGCGGATCATCGAATTGAAGCCAGAGTGCTCTCTAAGTCACCTTTGGTCTGGGTAGGTAGCGACGCTTTTAAAGCACTCAAAGAACTCTCTCAAATCTCAAATTCTGAATTTATCTGTCACATTGAAGATGGGAGGAGAGTGCCTGCGCAGACTGTGATTGGGTCTTGGAAATCGCACCCGAGTGAACTTTTAGCGTTTGAAAGAAGTTTTTTAAACAACGTGAGCTTCCTCAGTGGGATTGCCACTCGAACTAGAGGCTTTCGTGATCTAGCAGATCAAAAAGGCTTTCAGGATCTAGAGATTCTTGCCACACGAAAGACGTTGCCTGGACTCAAGGATTTAAGTTTATATGCTGTTTTGTGTGGTGGTGGCAAAGTTCATCGTCGCGATCTAGCAAGTGGTATTCTGATCAAAGAAAATCATTTTGCGATGAGTGGTCAATCGATGACTGAAACTATCCACCAATGTCGTTCTCGAGTGCCGCATCATTTTAAGATTCAAGCAGAAGTAAAAAATCAATCAGAGCTCCTTCAAGTCATTGAAGCGGGAGTAGATTCGGTCCTCTTAGATAATTTTACACCGACCGAGGTCAAATCAGCTATCAATGAGATTCGTTCAAAAACAGATCTTTTTATTGAAGTATCCGGAGGGATTCATGAGGAAAATTTTTGCGATTTTTTAATCCCGGGTGTGAGCGCTATTTCGATTGGGGGCCTGACCCACACTGTTCGATCCTCAGATTTATCACTATTGTTTGAATAATTATGGCGAAACTCAATGAGATTTTGGATGCATGTGACTCAACGAATGAGTTGCTCAAGTCAGTGTATGACTCAAACCTAGAAAACGGGACCTGGGTTGCTGCAAAAAAACAACTTCGCGGCAAAGGCAGAGGTCAGCATCATTGGGAGAGTTTAGAAGGAAATATTCATCTTTCGATTTTTTTTAGTCAGGTTCCTTCCAATTGTCTTACTTGGATTCCACTAAAGACAGCCTTGACGCTTCGACAGTTTTTACAATTCTATCTTACTCGTCATGATATTCAAGTCAAATGGCCCAATGACCTTTTGGTGAATGACCAGAAAATTGCTGGTGTGCTTTGCGAGGTTGTCAGTTCCTTTAATGAAAGCTCTCATGACCTGGTTTGTGGCATTGGAATCAATGTGAATCAACGCCCTAAAGAAATGGAGGTTCAGAAAAAATCGACTTCTTTGATGGAGCTGATGGGTTCCAAGCTTAATTGCGAAGAAATGACCCATGAGCTTGCAGAAACTTTGAAAACAGAGATTCAAAATTTTAATTTTAATGAAATTCAATCCCTTCGTAAAGCCTATGAAAAAGCCCAATGGCTAAAAAAAGGAGATCCGATTAAATGGTATGAAAACCATAAGCAAAAAGAAGGCACGGTTTTGGGTCTTGGAAAGTATGGCGACCTTACCGTGAAAGAGATCAAGACGGATAAAATTAGGCATCTTTTTGGAGAAGAAGTAGAAAAATTACTTCGGAGGGTTTGAAAGAAGTTTATTGATTTCAGACTTGATAATTCGCTCAGCAATGTCTGGTAGCATGTCTTTTGCCATTTTGGAAAGTGTGACTCGAAGCTGCTCTTCGAGGAGTTTTTGCATTTCTGTTTCACTCAAGCCCTTGAGACTGGGGTGTTCAGCTGAGATTCCTTCTGTGGGTTGAGATGGCTCCCAATCGGATTCAATGTCAATTCCCGTATGAGTAATATCTATTTCTTCACTGGAGCCAAGGTTTGGCATTTCTGAAGGTGGCGGAGAAGAAGTCTCATACGAGTTTTGGTTTTGAGTGAGGGAGTCGGTATTTAAATCAAATGTAGAATCAACGGTTTTAAATTCTTCAGGAGGGTTCAGAGATGGTTCAGGCTGACTTAATCTTACTAGTGTTTGGTCGCCAACAATCTTTGGTTGATTTCCACTTTTTGAAAACCGATCTTCAAATTCTTCGCTATCTTCATCAGAATATCGAGGGTTGATTGCCTCGTGTGGAGGCGGTGGTGGTGTTGGTTGTTTGTTTTGTTCGATTCTTGGTTCAACAGAGTTTGGGTTTCCACCAGGTGGTTTTAAGGCATATTCTTGAACTGCCCACTCAAATTCATCCACACCCGTCATTTTTAAAGTTTCTTCCGTAAGCTCTTTAATATCGTCTGCATTTTCTTTGGACTCTACACCTGAAGGGGTTTGACTCTCCCTTGTGTCCATTTCTTGGTCTCTAATTTCTTCTGCACTCCATAGATCATTTGATAAGTGAGGTTGCGTTGTTTCTTCTGAGACTTGAGAAAGAGACGGTGGTGCTACGGGTGGTGGTGGAGGTGGCGTCACTCTTGAAACCTGATCTTCGCTCAGGTGCTGCTGACTTTCTGGGTTCTGCTCTGGAAGAGGAGGCGGTTTTGAAACATCTTCCACATGATCTGAAAAACTGACACTTGATGGATCTTTCGTTGCAAGATGTGGAGGCGGCGGGGGTGGGGGTATCATCGCTTCAGAAGTGGCATCTGACTCAAATTCTTTAGAAAAATCTTCCTCAGGCATCGGAGGAGGTGGGGGTGGAGTGAGCGGAAGGTCTTTGAGTGCATCGTTGGATTGAGTCGCTTTTTTAGGTGGTTTAGTCTGACGCTTGCTTGCTCCTATCGCGCTTTGGATCACCTGCCTCAAGTGAGCTGGATCAAAGGGTTTTGTTAGTCTTCCATCAAACTTAATTTTTGAGATTTTGGTTTCATCAATTTCGTCATAAGAACTTGCCATTAAGATAAATTTTGGAGGTTCTAACTCGCTGTCTTCATTTGATTTTTTTACAAGTTCTGCTGCGGAGAGCTCTGGTAAAGAGATGTCAACTAAAACGACATCTGGTCGAAACAGTGGAATTGTCTCTAAAGCTTCATTTCCACCAGAGACCGTTTGAATATCGTAGCCTTCATTGGAGAGCGCCAAACGGATGACTTTTTGAATAGTCAGGCTATCGTCAGCCACTAATAATTTAACTGTATCGGCCATTGAATTCCATTTCCTAGCACCATTTCCCAACGGAACAATGTAAATTATTCCACTCTTTTGAGGGGGTGTAAAGTCGAACGCATCTTGACAAAAAGGTTTTCCGTGACTGCTAGACAAACCTGTTATACTTAAATAAGCCCCTCGTTCCGGCGACTATTACGTTGGACCCTACATTATTGGAACTCGGGAGCTGTCCCTCTGAGTGGTGAGCATGCCCATTACGAATGGGAAGCCTAAAGCTTAGATATGGCGCCCACCTTGACAAACAGGGGTTCCAAACCGGTCGTCGGGAAGAAGGGGTTTTCTTTTTTTACTGAGTTTGACTTTATTCCTCTTTCAATTCTAAACTTATAAGGGACTAGGTTTGTTGGGTTCAGTCATTTAACGGCTGATGAATCAAGCCTTGAAATCAAACAGAGGAAGGTTTGAGGGGGACTATGGCTCAGTTTAGGGACACCTTAAAAAGTAGTACGAGTTGGATTGATGAGCTTGCGCGTGCAGACATTCATCCTGAGGCAGAGCGACTCCTTCAGCTTGGAAAAAATTATGATCCTCATCAGCTTGTTGAGGAAAGTGCCGTCGATTTTTTGGCGGAGCTTCGTGACCGATTTACTGAATATTCAAGAATCTTTAATAGTTACTCTGAAGAGGGAACGCGATTTCAGGAAATTAAAATCTACTCTATTGCACAAACGCCTTCAGATTTTATGGTGTTTCGAAATCAAATCAAGCTAGTGATCTCCAACTCTGCTCATGGAGTCATTCAAATTGGATTTGATCGACATCACCATTCAGCGGTGGCTGTTGATGGTTCAGACCAAAGTCAGATTCAGTTTGGAAAAGCTGAGGAGTTGATTGCAAGCGTGGGACCGTTTCGAGATGTCTATTGGACCTACTCGGGAGATCGTGTGACAGCAGAAGCGGTTGCAAAGTTTTATTTCACTGAGTTTGTACGAACGAGTCGAGATCAACGTAAATCAAAGCTAGGGAATCAAATGCTTGTCGAGCAAATCAAAAGTCTCCTCAAGGAGAAGGGGCTTGACCTTTAAATTCTCAACAGCATAGGTGCTATTGAGCGAATAATCCCACTCTGGTTTCTGATCTGTGCTTTG
>CAYLWK010000082.1:0-13701 GCA_964387255.1 uncultured Oligoflexia bacterium | reverse complement strand
GAAAACAACTCGAGACACTAAAAAAACAAGCTGAATCAAAAAAACTAAAAACAAAAATTATCATTGATCAAAAGGGCGGATCAGTTTCTACCTCAATTTTAAAAAACGCGAAGCAAAACCAACTCATTGCAATGACTTCTCGAAGCGGCTGGCTTTATACCACAATGATTGGGTCAGTTTGTCGAAACGTCGTACGATCGGCTTCCGTGCCTGTTTGGGTGATTCACCCAAAGGATCCTCCGACTCAGGAAGTCAACAAAGAAACTGCGGGGAAAGCCCACATCGAAGGATCGAGTCCACTGACACTCTATTCTTGATATCGAAAGAGCGGAGCGCTCAGACATCTGCTCTGCAATGGTCCTAAAGGAATTTTCTAGCTGAGCTTTTTAAGGGGTCAGGTCACCAATAATTAGACGAAAAAGGGGCAAAGTTGTTTCATGGCTAAAAAATCAACTCAAGTGCAATTCACTGAAAATCCGGCTGGCAAGCTTGCAGAAAAAATCAGTCGTCCTATCAGAAATTTCTTAGCCATGGAGTCCAGTAGTGGCATTTTACTTCTGGTCACCACGGCGCTTGCCTTGATTATTGCCAATTCAGCTTGGGGTCCGGCTTATTTTCACTTACTTCATGTTCCTTTCACGATTGCCTTCGGAGAATTTGCAAAAACCTCAACGCTTCATCATGTCGTTAATGATGGCTTGATGGTTTTATTTTTTTATGTGGTGGGACTAGAAATTAAACGCGAGCTTTTTTTCGGGCGCTTGTCGAACCCGCGAACTGCCTCATTTACTGTTTTTGCTGCTATTGGGGGAATGATTGTGCCGGCGATTGTTTACTATTTATTTAACAATCACAGCCCAGGAGAACCCGGCTGGGGAATTCCAATGGCCACAGACATTGCTTTTGCTGTCGGGGTGATGGCGCTTCTAGGAAACCGCGTTCCTCTCGCACTAAAAGTGTTTCTTCTTGCATTTGCCATTGTGGACGATCTAGGTGCCGTGATGGTGATTGCTTTTTTCTACACGCAAGAGCTCTATCCCCAGTACCTTGGGTTTGCAGGCGGAGCATTATTTTTGCTTTTCTTACTCTCTTACGCGGGAGTTCGACACATCGTGGTTGGGATCACACTTGGGCTTTTTGTTTGGTTTTGCTTCCTTCAATCTGGCGTCCATGCCACGATTGCAGGAGTGATTTTGGCGTTTCTAACGCCTTCAGGTCAGGTGCCAGCAATCACGCCAAAGCAAATTAAGGAGTCGAATGACTCAAGCGCCTTGGAGCGATGGGAAACAGCATTGCACCCTTGGGTCAGTTACTTAATTATGCCGATCTTTGCTTTTTTCAATGCTGGAGTGGAGCTAAAGGGTATCACTGTGGCAGATCTCTTACAAAATACGGTTTCCCTAGGGATTTTAAGCGGTCTGATTTTCGGAAAGCCGATTGGAATTTTTCTAAGCTCATTTATTGCTGTGAAGGCAAAACTAGCCTACCTCCCCGATGGGGTGAGCTGGAACCATATTTTGGGCGCTGGTTTTCTAGGTGGAGTCGGTTTCACAATGTCTTTGTTTATCAATAACTTAGCGTTTTCGACCTCAGGAATCGATACTTATTCTAAAAGCGCGATTCTCCTAGCTTCCGCTGTCGCTGGTTTTGCGGGATACGTTAGTTTATTATTAATCACGAAGCCGTCGAAACCCAATCAGTAGTTCTTTTCGGGTCCGGCTACCGAGACTTTGATTGAGATAAAAAAATCTTTAAATAGGACTGTGTGATCCGTCTGATGCGCAATTTGATTTTTATTTTTAGCATTTTGGCTTCTATGAGTTTAGTGAACCCTCTCGACTCGGAAGCAAAGTGGTCGGAAGAGGCAAAAAAACTTGCTCATGAGGTACCCTCTCCTTTTCAATCTGCAGCTGAAATTTCACTCTGGAGCTCATTAAAACTTTCCAAGAACACTTTGTTGCCGCTACCTGACTTTTTTGGAATTGAAAAATCTCAAATCAGTCCCTTCCCGATGACCGAAAAACCATTGCCTATCTATGAATTAATTCAAAAAAAATCAGATGGATCCATTCGATCAGCTCCTCTGGTATTTTTTATGAGTGGTATGTTTTCTCAGCTAGGCGCGGGTCGATCCAAAGCTCTCGTAAAGATTTTTGGACAAGATGATGCTCACATTGTGTATTTTCCAAACCCTTGGGGCAAACTTTTTATTGAAACTAAGCCCCAGAAACTGCCTGGAGACCTCCTCTTTGAAGCAAAACTCGCCATGAAGAGTATTGAGGTTTACTTAAAAAAGTTCAGGAAAAAAGCAAACGTCGAGAAAGTTTATTTATTTGGAGAAAGCTACGGCGGTCTTCTTGCTATGTTTATGTCTTATTTGGATTCTAAAAAAGGAGAGCTCACCTTCAATGGAGGTGTTCGAATTCTAAGCGCCCCTTTACATTTTCAAAATGCGTTGAAAAATTTAGACTCTATCTTGGATCAAGAGCAAGCTAGTTTTGAAGATTTTAGTTGGTGGAAAAAGCTGAATGTTGTTTCTGATTTTCTTTTCGCTTCAAGCGGAGATGATTTGAGCTCTTACTCTCGCTCTCATGCTCGTGCACTAATGTCTTACATGGGATTTAATCGAAAACTTTTTGAAGCCTATCAAGCCATTGAATCTGTACATAAGCTCAACTTGATTCCAAAAAATTTATCAGAATCAGGCCTGGAACAATGGAAAAACAAACTTCGATTTCTCCACTATTTTAAAACTGTTCATAAAAATGCCCTCGGTTTGTTTCCAGGGAACAAAGCTTTCCTACATCATTGGTATAGAAAAACTCAAGAGAACGGATTTTGGAATATTAAATTTGTGACTGCGAAAGATGATTTTTTAAATCAGGGAATGAAAGAGTATTGGATGAAGTTTGAAGATGATGTTTTGATTTTAGATCGTGGAGGACACTCCGGATACCTCGCATTGGATTGGTTTCAAAAGCTTCGAGGGCATTTGTTCTGATAAAATATCAATTGCCTTGTGATTAGGTTTTCCATAGGTTGTGGTCATGTCGTCAAGCATCGTCTCGATCGTAGCACTTTTAGTGGGCTGTGGTGTGGCTTGGATCATTCAATCGAGTGCCATTCTCACACGCTTGATGGATTCTCTCAATGCATCGCTTTGGATTCATGCTATCGGTGCGATTTTTGCCTCGCTTTTATTGGGAGTGGCCTATTTATTTCCCCGCCTTAGGTCCTACCTCATTCATCGACCCCAGAACTCACCCCACCAACGTGCCCCATGGTGGAGTTATTTGGGTGGTATTTTAGGCGGGACTTTGGTTGCAATTTCGGCCGTAACCACGACAAGTGCCATCGGACTTTCAGGCACCATTAGTTGTGTGCTCTTGGGGCAGATGAGTTTCGGGTCTTGTGCTGATCACTATGGATGGTTTGGTTTAAAAAAGCGTCGTTTCACTCGAATTCGAGCCTTTCAATTGATTTTAGTTTTAGGTGGGTCATGGATTTTGATCTTTTATGCTTAGTGAGCTTTAGCCAAAAAATGGGAGTGCACCCATGGTTTCTATGATGCTTTTAGCGGTGTTCGGAGGCATTCTTGTCGCATCCAGTCAAATGGTGAATTCAAGACTCGGAGGCTCCATTGGCCACTTGAAGGGTTCATTTTGGAATCATTGGGTTGGCCTAGTTTTTATGGCTGGACTCATCTTGCTCTCACCGATGCATTCGCTCCAACCACTCACGACTGAAGCACCTTGGCATGGGTACATTGGTGGCCTCATTGGCGTGACTGTGGTGACACTTAGTAATTGGATCATTCCACGACTCGGGGCTGCGTTGACGATTGCACTTTCCGTGAGTGGGCAAATGCTCACCGGTGTCACCATGGACCTCATCACAGATCGTATTGAATCGTTTGTCTTGGGTCTTTTAGGAATGGCATTGATCACGCTTGGAATGCTCCTCCCCAAGCTTTTAGAAAAACCAAATTAACGCCCCAAAGCACACCACAACAAAACTCAGTGTGATATAAACCTCAACGATCGAGATTCCGAAAGGAAAGCTGTGTGAGAAACAGAGAACTTGACTCGTCTACCCAGAAATAGATGCGGAGAGTCGGAATCGAAGAATCACGTTTTAAGCCAGATGAGCTTCAAACGTCGAAGATTAAACAGCGAGGCTTCCATTGAGCGCTTTGACTTACTTATCAAATGTTGATGCCAGTTTTATTGAACAAATGCACGAGCAGTACTTAAAAGATCCGCAGTCTGTCGATGAATCGTGGCGGTATTTTTTTGATGGCTTGGCGCTAGGTGAGCAAACGGGTCGCTCCAGTGACGGTGGTTTAGAGCCCACAAATGAAAAATCATCAAAGCCGAATGGTCATGCCACTGGACTTGGGGCGGAATCAAACAAAGTAGTCTCACTTGATCTGAGTGCGGAGGCAAAGGTCGCTGATTTAATCAACGCCTATCGTGAACGAGGTCGTCTCCTTGCGGATATCAACCCTTTGGACGAGCCACGACAAGCCCATGCGCTTTTAAAGCTCTCTTCTTTTGGACTGTCTGAATCTGATTTAGAAAAAACGTTCACTGCAGGAAAACTCATAGGCATAGGCCCGGCAAAACTCAAAGTCATTTTAGAGCGACTCAAACAAATCTACTGCGCCTCGATTGCTGTCGAGTACACGCATATCCAGGATCCTCAAGAGCGGGTTTGGCTGCAAGAGCAAATGGAAACGAGTGGAAATCAAGAAAGTCTTACCAAAGATGCAAAAAACTATATTCTCAAGCGACTGACTGACAGTGAAACTTTCGAACGTTTTCTACACACCCGTTACGTGGCTCAAAAACGATTTTCGATTGAAGGTGGAGAATCGCTGATCCCTTGCTTGGACCGAATCATTGAGGTTGCTGCTCAGCGTGGTGGCAATGGGATCGTCATGGGCATGGCTCATCGCGGGCGATTAAACGTGCTTCATAATATTTTTGGAAAACGAGCTGAAAGTATTTTTACTGAGTTTGAGGATAATTACGAACATGTAGATGAAGCCAGCATGGGAGACGTAAAGTACCATAAAGGGTATTCCGCAGACATCACGACTCGGGATCAAAAACCAGTGCATCTTTCACTTGCACATAACCCAAGTCATTTAGAATTTGTGAATCCCGTTGTAGAGGGCATTGCACGAGCAAAGCAACGAGATCAAGGAGATCAAGAACGAGTTCAGGTCCTTCCAATCTTAATCCATGGAGATGCAGCATTTGCTGGTCAAGGTGTTGTTTATGAGACTCTGAATTTATCACAATTAAGAGGGTTTCGAACAGGAGGGACTATTCATATTGTGATAGATAACCAAGTGGGTTTTACGACTTCACCTGAAGAAACCAGATCAACGCGCTATTCCACTGACGTGTGTAAGATGTTGGATGTTCCCATTTTTCATGTAAACGGGGATGACCCTGAAGCGGTTTGGTTCATTGCTCGTCTAGCGACAGAGTATCGACAAAAATTCCATAAAGACGTTGTGATTGATCTCATTTGTTATCGAAAATACGGTCATAATGAAGGTGATGAGCCTTCGTTCACGCAACCTTTAATGTACAAAACCATCAAAGAACATCCCTCGCCTCGGGAAGTTTATGCAAAAAAACTTAAATCTGAGAAAGTCATCACTGCCGATGAAGAAAAAGCACTCGTCAAAGAGGTAACTCAGAGCCTATCTAATGCGCAGAAAGAAACTCGAGAGAAAAAACCTAAACCTTTTTCTTCATCTTATCAAAGTAAATGGGCGAATTTTAGACCTGCTTCTGAAAAGGACATTTTTTCTTCAACAAAGACAGCCGTCGACGCCGAAGCGCTTCGGTCTTTAGGCAATCAGATTTACACCATCCCAGATGGATTTCATATTCATCCAAAACTGAAGAAATTTTATCAGAGTCGTTTGGAAGCGGTTGAGACGGGAAAAGGTTTAGACTGGGGAAACGCTGAAACGCTCGCCTATGCGACCTTGCTAAAAGAGGGACATCCGATTCGAATGTCGGGTCAAGACTGTCAAAGGGGCACATTTAGTCATCGACATGCGGTTTTAAATGATTTTGAAAATGGAAAGAAATACATTCCACTTAATCAGGTTGCGGATGGTCAAGGTGAATTTATTATATTTAACTCCCATCTTTCTGAATCAGGAGTTTTGGGATTTGAATATGGCTGGTCGCTTGCAGATCCAAGGGCGCTTGTGATCTGGGAAGCTCAGTTTGGTGATTTTTCAAACGGAGCCCAGGTGATTATTGATCAGTTTATTGCCTCCTCGGAGGCAAAGTGGAAGCGAGCTTCCGGCATCGTTTTATACCTACCACATGGGTATGAGGGCCAAGGCCCTGAACACTCCAGCGCTCGATTGGAGCGTTTTTTGCAGCTCGGGGGCGAGAATAATTTATTTGTGTGTAATTTCACCACGCCGAGTCAGCTTTTTCACGCACTCCGTCGCCAGCTTAAGCGTGATTTTCGCAAACCAATGGTGATCATGACACCCAAAAGCCTTTTGCGTCATCCTAAAGCTGTCTCTACTTTAGAAGAGCTTTCTAAAAATCAGTTCCAAGAGATTCTCGATGATCCACTTTTTTCAAAACCCGCTGAAGCAAAGAAAGCTAAAAAAGTATTGCTCTGCTCTGGAAAAGTCTATTACGATTTAGTAGCCGAACGAGAAAAACAGAAACAGGAACAAGAGATAGCGGTCATTCGAGTGGAACAACTTTACCCTTGGCCAAAAGAATTGCTGAAAAAGATTTTGACTCGCTATGAAAGCGTCAAAGAATTTTTTTGGGTGCAAGAGGAGCCTCAGAATATGGGAGGCTGGACTCATGTTTTTAACTATTGGCATGGTGGATTGGGTCAATTTGCAAAAGAGGTAAAAGATCGATCCATTTCTTATATTGGAAGACCGATTGCAGCTGCACCCGCAGTAGGATCTCCGAAAGAAAGTGCAAAACAACAGAGTCGACTGGTTTCAGAAGCGCTCACTGTCTCTACTCAGAAAAGGAAATCAAAATGAAGCATGACGTGGTAGCTCCAAGCGTGGGAGAATCAATTAGTGAAGTCAGCATTTTAAAATGGAACAAGAATGATGGTGATCAGGTTGAAGAAGGTGAAATTTTATTGGAAATTGAATCTGATAAAGCCACCGTTGAAGTCGCCGCTGAATCTTCTGGCGCCTTATCCATTCAAAAACAGGAAGGGGAAACCATTCCTGTAGGCGAAGTGATTGCTCAAATTGACGACGAAGCCCAGGGCACTGCTTCTAAATCTCAACCATCGGAAAAAAGCGAGCCAAGCAAATCTAAGACTGAAGAATCTTCACCGGGAGCAGAACCTCCTTCGGAGGCATCCTCGGTGTCACCTTCCCCCTCCAATGGAGGCACTTCGTTTGCTCCTGAGTCACTCGCTGGGTTTAGTCCTTCGATTAGACGCGAGGCCATTGAAAAAGGCGTACATCCTCACCAGATCGCAGGAGGCGCTAGTGTTTCTAGGACCACAAGCGCGACTAGTGGTGGAAGCAGCGGGAGCTCTTCCGTAGTTTCTTTTCCTACATCCGCAATCGGAAGCAGTTCACCTGCAGCTTCACCTAGTAAAAGCTCTCACCCAGGAGATCGCAGAGTCCCAATGTCGCGTCTACGCAAAACGATTGCAGGTCGTTTACTTCAGGCTCAACATGATGCAGCTATTTTAACGACTTTTAATGAAGCCAATATGCAACCCATCATGGATCTTCGAAAAAAATACAAAGAAGCTTTTAAGAGTAAACATGGAGTCTCTCTTGGGTTCATGTCGTTTTTTACTCGTGCCTGCGTGGAGGCTCTTAAGCTTTTTCCAGATGTGAATGCCTTCATTGATGGCGGCGATATTATTTATCATGATTACCAAGACATCGGCATTGCCGTTGGAACGGACAAGGGCCTTGTTGTTCCAGTGCTTCGAAATGCTCAGCACATGAGCTTTGTTGATATTGAAAAGAAAATTATTGAGCTTGCCCAAAAAGCCAAAGAAGGAAAACTTTCAATTTCTGAAATGTCTGGTGGAACTTTCACAATCACCAACGGAGGGGTCTATGGTTCATTATTGTCGACTCCTATTTTAAATCCACCTCAAAGCGCTATCTTGGGAATGCATTCCATTCAGGAGCGACCCCATGTAGTGAATGGATCGGTGGTAGCAGCTCCAATGATGTATCTTGCACTGTCTTACGACCATCGAATCATTGATGGAAAAGGGGCTGTGAGTTTCTTGGTCACCGTTAAGGAGTTTTTGGAGGACCCTCAAAAACTCAATCTTGATTTCACTCAAGGCCTTTAAGTTAAAGAAAGAACAGCCAGGAACATTTAATGAGTCAAGATGAGAAAACTGATTTTTCAAAAATCATGAACCCTAACGATTTCAAGTCAATTGAACTTGAAGTCGATCTTGACAATCTCACGACAAAGGTCGCCGTGAGAGATGGTCATCGTTTTTATGGAGAAAAAAGAAGCCCACTCACCTCAGATCAAAAGGTTAGATTTCTAGAGTTTTTATCTGAAGATAATGAACAAGGAACTGGAATCATCATTGAGTGTCCTCCGAACACTGCAGCTCATGGGCATAGCATTGCTGCCACTATTTCAGCACTGAACGCATCAAAGCCACTAAGAATAAGTGTCACCGGAACTGTTTTTGAACAAGAAACACTTGATAATAGAAACCAAAAGCTCGCCATTCGGCTAACACAGTTTGAATCAGCTGAATGGCGTGCGTTACAGTCGATTTTCAATGAACGGCAAGCACAAGTCTTGTCATTTTTAAAGGCCGTTAAAGGATTCGGCTAGTATTAAATGGATCAGAAAAAAAAGACAGAAGAACTTTTTGCTCAATACATTGCTACAAAAAAGATTGTCATTGCAGACAGCAGTGGTGCAGCTCGAGCTGGACTTGCGAAAGCATTAGGCGGTTTAGGCGCAAAGACTCAGAACATGGTGATGGCAGCCAATTACGATGTTGCTATTGAAGCGATTAAGTCGATTCGCCCTCATGTTGTTGTTTGTGATTTTGATATTAAAGGAGGCAATGGATTAGATTTGCTGCAAGAACAGCGAAAGGAAAATCAAGAGCTTGATCAGTCGCTATTTGTTTTAGTCACAGGCAATACCTCTCAGTCAGCCGTAGCACAGGCTGCAGAAGAAGACGTTGATACATTTATCCTAAAACCTTACACCATTGAAGTCTTAAGACAGTCAATCATGCAAGCTGCTCTAACGAAGCTTTACCCCAGTGATTATATGAAAAAAATCAAAGAAGGAAAAAAGCTTTTGTTTGAAGATCAGAAAATCGACGCTGCGATCACAATTTTTGAAGAGGCGACTAAACTTGATGCAAAACCAGCGCTTGCTCTTTATTATCACGCTCAAGCAAAACAAATCAAAGAGGCAATGGAGGAAGCCGAGGGAGATTATCAAAAGGGCCTGAGTTTCAACAAGATTCATTACAAATGCCTCGTTGGCTTGTTTGACCTTCTAATGGAGCAAAAAAACTACACAAAAGCCTATGCTGTCGTTAAGAAAGTGGCTCAGTATTTCCCAGCAAACCCTCAGCGTTTAGCCACCGTGCTTCGACTTGCAATCATGACTGGATCCTATGAGGATATTGAAAGATACTATCAAGCTTTCACTGGAATCGATCAAAGAAATGATATGCTGATCCGATATGTCTGTGCTGCTTTGGTTGTCTGTGGAAAGTATTATCTCAAGCAAAAGCATGGTCGACGTGCTCTAGAGCTTTTTGAAAAAGCGGGCATCGCTTCAGCAGGAAGACCCAGGGTTTTACGAGAAATTATTTCAACACTTCTTGAGTTTGATCTTGCATCTGAAGCTCAAAAGTACCTTTCTCGGTTCCCTAGACAGACTGCCGATGACGTGGATTTTCATGCTTGTGATCTAATGATCACCCTGAACCTTTCGGGTCCTTCAGTCACCATTGAAAAGGGAAGAAAACTTCTTTCCCAAGGAACTGAGGATCCCGACATTTACCGCAGCCTTATCCAAGCATCCTTCCAAGCAAATCTCATCGATGCCGCTCAAAGCCTCATTCAAACTGCAAAACAAAAATACCCGAAACAAGAAAGTCGATTTGACCTTAAGCCCAGTGAACCCCCCAAAGAAAATGCCTAGCGTTCAACCGGGCATCCAGCTAACTTTTAGACTTTGAAAAATGCTGACTTAGGCACCTTGATCTCCCCCTCCCACACCTATAGTAAAATGAAAATAGTTATAACTACTTGTTATTATTGACGTTAATTAATTGTTTGTATTTTTTAATAATATGAATGATAATTAATATTAACGCTTGACGTCACCCTCAAAGGAGAACGGCATGGGCACGAAGGAAAAACTGATCATCAGCCTAGGCATCCTCACTCTTATGCTTGGAGGAGGAGTTTATTTTTTCATGCAAGACGCTTCAAAAGAAGCTTCCGAGTCATCTGTTTCGGAGATCGAGCAACCTTCAATGAATGGAGCAAAAGAGATTGAAAACCTTAATGAGGCAATCGAGAAAAACCAAAGCGCTCTGGATGGACAAGACCTCGAAATGGACGAACCCTTGTTTCCTGAAAATGAAATTGCCAAGAAAAAAGACACAGACTCTATAAGTCTGGGTGAACGAATTAAAACATTCCTTGGATTCGGCGGGGACGACTCATCCGATCAGACTCGAGACTCATCATCACTTTACGAACCTGGCACCAATCAAGCAAAGTCAGCCCCTTCTGGAACGATTCCTGGAAACGAGTCTTCTTCATTAAACCAAAAACAAGAAGCAAAAAAAGCAGCAATCAAGCCTGGCTGTTACAAAGTTACGTATCAACGCTCTAAAAACAGTAAAAAACTAGACTGGCAGGAGTACGCAAAACTCCAAAATGTGATCACTCTTGATGACACTCATATCAAGCCTAGATCAATTTGCGTAAAAGTGAATGATGTGCCAGTCAACCATCAACTTGTTCGCCATCCCAGCAAAGAAAATTTAATTAATGTGGTCGTTCAAGGGCAAGCAGGTCCGCACGCTGAAATCACAACTAGCTATTGCGTTGGAGAGGTGAAGTGTAAGGAAAAATGCGATGTTCCTAAAGATGAGTTTATGACTGCCCTGGGACTTGAGGACACCGGTGCTCAGGCCGCTCCTTATGAAGCTTGGGGAGATAAAACTAAAAACGATCCATCGAAAGCCGAAAAAGATCTAGATAAAGAATACCAAGTTTTTGCAAAAGAAATGAACGAAACTTTATCTAAGCATGGTCCAGTTTATAAAGACTGGAAAAAAGCCGGCAAAGGCGATTCTTGTCAAAGCACAGGACAAGCAAAGTTACCAAACGGAAAGAAAAAAGCTTCACTCATGATTTTTAAGAGGAAAGGCTAAACGTCCCAATGGAGCGGGAGTGACATTATGACTAAAAAATCAAACTTAAAGCATCATGGAGTTTCACTACCAGTCCTTTTCTTAGGCTCGACCTTAGGAGTGACTGCCTGCACGGAGCAGCTGCCTGACAATTTTAGATTTAATCAACAAGAAGAAAATTTTCAAATCTCACGATCAATTGATGTCAAAGTCGATATGCTTTGGGTTGTTGATAATTCAGCTAGCATGGATGCATCACAAGAAAAGCTTAGACAAGGCTTTGAGAGTTTCACTCGTAAGTATATGAAGCCTTATTGGAACATTCAGATGGGTGTGATCGGCACAGACACTTACTTAGCCCACTCGAGTTTTCAAAACTACTTGGACACTGTCATTCCTGGTAGCATCAACTATAATTCCACTTATATCACTTCAAGACTTGCCACTTGGACAAATCCTCCCTGGGCACCCAGTCTTGTGAACCTAAGCACCGGAAACTTTACTTCTGGAATTCGATATCGTGACCTTGTCCCAGCCTGGGGAGAAGACTATGCAAAACTTCTAAACACAATTCCAGATCTCAACAATAACGGAAACCATGATGGTCCCAATGCGGGTCTTTGCTTTGAAGGTCTTCCGGCCTTTATGAATGGTTTGAGTAAATGTCAGATTCGAGATGTCAATTCAGCCAATCGTGGGGTTGAACGCTGTCTTGAACCAGGCACAGGAGAAAAAGCGGTAGAACAATGTGTGAATACAGCTCAAAACAATACAGTTCACTCTGGAAAGTCTCTTCTAAAGACAAAGCCTCCTACTGGAACTCCTGGAGATGAAACTTGGGTTCAACAACTCATCAAAGATGCAACCATTAACCTCACCACAGGTAGCGTGGGTCATGGGTCTGAAAGACACTTTAGCTCTGTCCTACAGTTTTTAAACGATAACGAAGGTGCTTCCAATCGACTTTTTCGGGAAGGGTCGATTCGAGTAATCGTGTTCATCACTGACGAAAACGATCAATCCATGACGATTCCAAGCTCCCCTCCAGCAGGCTATCAACCTAATAGTGACTATGCTTGTGATCAGGCAGGACTGATCGCTCTCAACGGTTCATCAATCACCTCTAATTACTGCTGCTCCGGGGGAGGTTGCACCTATGGTTCAGCTGGCATCACGTGTGACTCAAAAACCGTGGGAACCTATACTTACACGCCGAGTGTTTGTCCAGATGCTTCAAAGCTGATTTCTGTAGCTAGCGTAAAAACCGAGCTCGATCGATTCTTCACAAGTCTCGACGAGACTTCAACGACAGATCAATACTTTGTCTATGCAATCATTCCAAGCACAGGAACATCGATTCAAAACCTTCACGCAACTCGTTCGGCAATCGAACAATCAGCTGGCATGGTTGAAACACATTCTGTCGACTATCCAGAGAGAATTGTCAATTTAGTAAATCAAGTCGGAAACGGATCTGGCATTGGAGACATCGGAGCAAGTAACTACGATGCGATTCTTACTTCAATAGGAGATCAAATCATTGAAAAGGTAGGCCGTTTTAAACTGACACGTCCTCCCACTGTTCAAGAGGAAATGATCGTTTGGATCGTTCATACCGATGGAAGTCGAACTCAAGTAGACGAATCAGATTACCGAATTGTTGGAAGTTACGTTGAAATCACAAACTTAGATTTAATTTTAAACTCACAGCCTGGAGACCAAGTTGTGATTAACTATCAACCGAAAGCATAAGCTGGGGGAGAAACGAAAATGGGAATCTTAGACTTTATTAAAAATCATTTTTTTCATGCGCTACCAATTTTACTGAGTGGTGCTTTTGCAATCGCAATCATACTTGAACGAAGTAAGGCACTTTTTCAGACCTATCCATTTAAAAATCCAAAAGCATTCTTGGATAAAATCACAGAACTTGTTTTATCTGGAAGCACTAATGAAGCGGTAGCCCTTTGTGAACAATACGAAGAGAAGAAACCACTTGCTCGTGTTGTCAAAGGGGCTTTAATTCGAGCTCACCTACCAGAGAGCATGATTGAACATGGAATTGAATTTGAAGTTGGCACAGCGACTCAGGCCATTCAGAAAAGAACTTCATTTCTTGCTACAATCGCTAACGTCGCGACACTCCTTGGATTATTTGGTACGATTGTGGGTTTGATTCAATCATTTGAAGCCGTAGGGCATGCTGATCCTCAACAGAAATCGGCACTTCTTGCTGCAGGGATCGCCACATCCATGAACGCAACAATGTTAGGACTTGGCGTT
>CAYLWK010000081.1:0-9396 GCA_964387255.1 uncultured Oligoflexia bacterium | reverse complement strand
TCATTTTTCTGATTGGCTCATGTGGAGGTCCTACAAAGGGGGCTTATCCCGGAGACATAGTGATCCCCACATCCACTGCCCAGTCAGATTATGATTTGACCTGTTCGGGATATGAATTGGGGGCTTCTAAAGGAGTCACAGGGTTATTGCCTGTTTTTGCAGAAACTGAAACTCAGTTTGGCAATAGCATTCGAGAGCAAGCTCATCATTTAGTTGAGGTTGAAGGCAGAACTCCAAGAATACTCAGTGGTGTAATGACGTCGAGAGATTCTTTGATTACCCAATCGGTTGAAATTGAAGCAGTAGAGAGATCATTTCATCACGTGGGTTGGGACATGGAAGCTGCCGCAGTTAATTTGATTGCAAATTTAAATGGGATCCCTTGTTGCATTGTAAAAGGGATCTTAGATCGCAATGGGATACACGATAAGAGCCTTTCGAAAAAAATAGAAAAGACCGTATATGAAAATTTGTTTCAAATTGTTTACTCTGCGTTGAAGGAAAACAAGAAAAGCTTTGGCTAAAATTAACTATGAGGAGCTATCTTGAAAAGACTGTTTGATTTTAATTTTTGAATAGCTTTTCTATAGTCCATTCGAATCGGGGAACACTATATGTGAGTCTGGCCTCTAAAGGATAGTTTGAGCTTTTGGCTTTCTGTTCTAAAGTTGGCAGGTGAGTGAGTTTTTAAGATTATCAGAAAGAAGGATTGTGATGCCTCATTTAGTTCTTGAACATTCGTCAAATCTCAAACCAAGGTCTTTAATGGAGGAACTTCATAAAGTGCTAACCTCATTTGAATCCGTTGATGAGGCAAAGGTGAAGACTCGGAGTCTTCCATTTGAGAGCTATTTAGTAGGAGGAAAAGAGGATCGAGCTTTTCTCAGTTTAACAATTCAGATGATGGAAGGACGTAGCGAGGAGCTTCTCACTTTGATTTTAGAGAAACTACAAAAAAAACTAAGAGAATTTTCGGACAACACAGAATTTAAAGTGGCGGTATCAACAAATCTTGTAGAGCTTAAAAAAAAGCGCTATCGAACAAGTAATCCTGAATAGTGCGATTTGAAAAATCGTGGAGTTGGCTGGACAGCTTAAAGAATTTTTGGATATGAGTGAAATCAGGTAAAACTCAAACGAAATTAGATTATTGATGGTAATGTGGTGGAATTTTTATTTTCGGCTTTTTTATTTTTTTTCCTAATGAGCACCGAGGCAATGACTGAGATAAAACAAGAACAATTTTTGTGGGATAAGGAGTTTAATGGATTCAGTTCCTCATTTTTAAGTGAGAATGGAGGCCTCAAGATTCTTTGGTGGAATGTTCAATACGGGGTTACTAATCGATTACTAGAAGCATCGATGAGCCAGCGAGCACTTGATCTGAATTTGAGAATGCTTGTTTCAAGTCAATACGCTCCTGATGTGATTGCCTTAGGTGAGTACAGTGATGATTCTTTTTCAAAAGAAACAAATCAACTTTTAAACCAGAGGTATCCTTTCTCTCTAAAGTCATTTGTTCCTTATAATCCTGACACTCCCGAACGAGGTGTCATGGTATATAGCAAGCACCCCCTTCGTTTGGTGAATTCAGCGCATCTTGATTACTACCCACTTGGCATGCAAGATCAAGGTCAAATTCAAGATTATAAGCAAAAATGGGCAAAAGGGTTTCCACCGGAAAGATTTTTTCCAAGAACTTATTTAAACTACGAAATTGATAAGGATGGAAAGAAAGTTCATCTTGTACCGTTTCATGCATTGATACATGCAGAAAAACTGATGTTAGATTCGGGAGGGGGATTTTTTACGACTCTTTACTTGAAGCTCACAATTGCCTTTGGAAGTGAGAACCCTCTGATTTATCAGTTGAAGCGATTCCGAAAGCATCTTGAAGGCGACTTTGGAGAAAAGTTAGATCAATTTCCTTTAGTCATTTTAGGAGATCTCAATCTTCCAAGAAAGTTTTCAATTTTTACGACCAAGCCCTACAAAGTCATTTCTCAAGCGCTTGTGGACCCATTTGAAAACAGTGAAGAAGTGACTTGGCCGATGCCGTCTTCTGAAGAGTTTAAAAAATTTGATTTACGAATGCAGTTTGACCATATGCTCGTAAATAGCAAGGTCTCAGTCAGTACATCGCAGATTCTTCCATTTAAGGGCTCAGATCATGCAGCGATTTACACTCTGGTAAATTAAGTTTTTCAGACGCTTGATATTTTTTAAAATGGTACGGTGAGTTTTGTTATAAAGATTAATCAAGAGGGAGGGATTGATGCTGCGACCAGTGAATGATTCAGATTTCGAATTCGCTTACGATTTTTATATGGACTCTCGTGTGAATCCTTTTATGAGCTTTGAAGTCATGTCGAAAGGTGATTTTAAAGATATTTGGGATGAGCTAAAGGGGAGTTCCTTTTTTCTCGCGTTTGATGATCAGAACAAAAACCTAGTAGGATTGTGTACCCTAAAGAAGTCAGTACGTCGATCGGCTCATGTAGCTCGACTGGGGAGCCTAGTGGTGAATCCATCCTTGCAGCGTCAGGGAATTGGTAAAAGCTTTATGAAAGAGCTATTTAGGTTTTCATTAGAAAAAGGAATTAGGCGACTCGATTTGATGGTTGAAGAAGACAATGTCCAAGCGATCAATTTCTATAAAAAACTTGATTTTGTAGAAGAGGGGCGCCTTTCGCACTATTTTAAAAGGGAGTCATCACCACAGTTTGTGTCAGAAGTGTTAATGGCCAAGTTTCTTAGCGGTTGAGAAATCACATGCTTTGCTAGTCTTGAATAGACGAGAGGGTGGGCGCATTATTTTTGGCAGCAAATATCAAAAGACATTTACTTCCAAGTAAATACTCCCACCTCCCTTGCCTTTCTCACCCATACGTTCGTTTTCACGAATATGGTTGAAGAGTTGGTCTTTTAGAAAGAGCTTTCCAAAAAGCAACCATCATTTAAGCAGTCGTTTGCGTACATGAATATTCCTCTTTGTTAGCATTCAATCTTTCACAACCTCGTTTCTATTGAATACAGCTGCGACCATTAGTGCAAGTTTTTTTAGACTTACACGACTCCAGAGGTTCTCATCATCACTGACTTATCAACCTCAATAGCCCTTCTGTTTTGCACTTTCTGCCTTAGGCGGTCGTTAATCCGCTTTATTCAAAAAGCTTGGCTTGAAGAAACAGACTCTTCAAACAGCACTCCAGAAGTTCCGAGCTTTCAACATTCACACCATTTCTCAACATGTTGCCTCCTCACTAGAAAAAAACAAATCAGTTGCAACTATCCGGTTCTTCACTGATTTTACTCGTCTTCGCCTTGCTCGATCAAGCTCGACATTTTCTTCTAGCTCAATGAAGTTCGTCTCTATTTTTGTAGAGACAACAACCTGCCAAGTCACTCACACTCTGAAACGAATTACTTCTATCTTCTACTAAGAAAATAAAAGTCAGAATGCTTATACAGTTGGCTTTCATAGATGATGTCACCATCATCTATGTCAACTATCGTGTCAGCAGCAACCGGATGATTCTGCTGATGGGATTCACACCCACGAGAGTGATTGCCTAGCTTCGCTGCATTCGAGCAACGTCATCGGTATCTGCATAATCAATGCCAATGGGCAATTTAAAACAAATATCTTTTCTAACATTAATTAATGGCACTTCGAGACTGATATAATGGCACTTCGAGACTGATAAGATCGTTTTTGGAAAAAAAGTCTAATAACTATGTCTAGTGAAGTCTCATCTATGTTTAAAAATGTCCCAGAATCTTAAATGCTAGAAAAATCGATACTTTCATCTAGTTCCCTTAGGTCATTTTCAACGTTTTTAAGTCAAGAAATCCTTCGGATAAAAATCACTCTTAAAATATAGGACAGCAATAAGTAATGATTCTACTCTGACTACACTCAATTTGATTGAAAATAATACTCACAGATTAGGCATACAGTTTGCATTTAGAAGTTAGAAGACTCAATTTTAATTACTATTAGTTGTTTATATTAAAGAAAATAATTATTAACCACTAGGAAGCACTATATGAACCTGGAAGACAAAAACAAATTTACACTGAAGGAGCAAGATGTTTGTGAAGAAGTCTCTTACCAACAGCTTAAAGATCTTCTTAAAGATTTAGATGCGTCTTTAGATAAAGAAAAAGAATTTAAATTTACAATAAGAAATCAATTATGTTTAATTCCACTAGAACCTTTCTCTCATGGAAAGGCAAAGATAGGATATAAAAATAAAAATGGTAAAATAGAATTTCAAGTTAAATTTAAAAGTAAAAAAATAAAAAATAAAGTATCAGAAATAGATTTTGATCAGCATGGATAAAATATTTACCTCCATTTCAAAAGAAAAAGTGTCTATTTTTTGTCAAAAAGAAAGTTTGTTTATTGGCTTTCTTTCATCTATTTACATTGAGCCTGTGTCTGGTTCAATTTCTAAAGTTTGTTTTTCCAAGAATAAAGATGGAATTTTTCAAGAATATCATTGTCAACCATATCAATTGGAGTACGATGGCCGTAGAATCCTTGTTGATATTGAATCACATAAAAGTGTCATGGATTCAGATAGACATCGTTTGATCAGGATTTTCCCGGGAGTAGAAATCTGGAGATGTGATAGTGTATATTTAGGCCGACTGAAAAATATCGCAATTAATATTGAAAGCAGACTGATTACAGGTCTCGAGTTGTCGAATAATGAAATCTTAGATGTTTCGCATTTAAGCCTAGGGCGCCATTTAAATCGAATTGTACTGGATAATGTTACCAAAATAAGTAATTTTCAATCCAATAATCATGGTTTTAGAGTGCAAGCTTTTTTAAAGAAAAATCTTACAATAATACCAACTCAAATTTATGAAACATCAAAATTTGAGACCTTTCAAATAAAGCATGATTGATAAATTAAAGTAATTTAATAATATTATGATTTGTTTAATTCTTTCTGAGTAGCTTCACAGAACTGAAAGAGTCATGCTATCTCTCTTAATCGTAAATTTTACTTTTCTTTGGAATTCATTAGAAAATGATACCTTTTGAGAGCTTCACTGATACCCCAAATGTCCTCTCTTCGCAATTTTACTTAGATGGTGCAAACGTCTGTTTTGTTCAGCTAGACTTAGATCATCAAGTTACTCTCATTAATGAAATGGGTCTTCGGTTTCTAGGTTGCCCCTCAAAGGAGAATGTTCTTGGAAAGAATTGGATAAATGAATTTGTCTTAAGCAAGGATCAAGCAAAAATAAAAAGAATATTCAACGACTTGATCAATTCAGACAAAATTTCAGACGGCAAATATACTTGTCAGTACAGTATCGTTACCGAGTCTAAGGAGGAGCGACTAATTCTTTGGGATCATTCTAAGATTGAAAAAAATGGTACCATTTTCGGAATTTTAGGCTCTGGGATAGATGTCACTGATTACATTGAAGTAAAAAGTCAGCTAAAATTGGCATCATCAGAGCTCAGAGAAATTAGAGAAGCACTTAATCAGTCCTCGATCGTTGTGATAACTGATTCTAATGGGGTAATTACCTATGCCAATAAGAAATTCTGTCAAATTTCCCAATATTCAAAAAGAGAACTTATAGGAAAGACTCATCGAATAGTAAACTCGGGATATCATTCAAAAAAATTCTTTAAAAAGATGTGGCAAACTATATCATCAGGTCATGTTTGGGCAGGAGAAATAAAAAATAAAGCAAAGGATGGCTCTTTTTATTGGGTTCATACAACTATTGTTCCATTTTTTGACGGTAAAAAATCTCCTTATCAATATTTGGCGATTAGAAATGATATTTCTAAAAGGAAACGTCAAGAAGAAGCATTACGAATAGACAAAGCTAGAATTCGTGAACTTGAAAAGATGTCAGCGCTGGGTGCCATGGCAGCTGGAATTGCTCATGAAATTGCAAACCCCCTTGCAGCTATCCAGGGAAGGTCTGAAATGATCGATATAGAATTAAACTCTAACAACTTTTCAAAAAAAGATATTTTTCAGAATAATCAAATTATTCAAAAAACGGTTAAGAAAATTACTGAGATAGTAAGGGGCCTCAGGGCACTTTCTCGTGATTGCTCTAAAGACCCTTTTCAAAAAGTGAATATTAAAAGCTCACTTTCGTCAGTGCTTGAGTTATGTATGGATCGTTTTACCAAAGAAAATGTTAATTTAAGGATCGTGTTTCCAGAAGAAACAGTTTTTGTTGAGTGTCGCGAGGGTCAGATTGCTCAGGTGGTGCTTAACCTATTAAACAATTCGTGTGATGCCGTCCAGAAAGAGGAGGAAAAATGGACTCTTTTTGAATTATTGGTAATAGGAGATAATGTTCAAATTTCAGTAACTGATAGTGGAAGGGGAATTTCTTCTAGTCTAAAAAACAAAATTCTGACCCCTTTTTTCACAACAAAGCCGGTAGGAAAAGGAACTGGACTGGGATTAAGTATTTCAAAGTCTATTGTAGAGGAGCACAATGGATCTTTTTTTCTAGACGAGTCGTCTAGAAATACAAAATTTGTTGTGATCTTACCAAAAACTCAAAGAGCAAAAAAAGAATTCTAAAGCCTATTTTCTTATACTCTAAGGGGCTCAAGAATATCTTTTATGTTTGCAAGAGGGAAAGGTTTTTCAAGATATTCGACAACACCCAATTCTATTGCTTTGTTTTTGTAGAACTGTGAATTTGAGGCTGTCATCATAATTACTGATATCTTTTTAATAATTTTTTTTGCTTGTATAGTAAGTGCGAATCCATCCATTTCGTCCATTTGAACGTCGGTAATAAGTATTGAATTGGTCATGGGTTGTAGATTTTTTAGTTTTTGAATAGCAACCAAAGGAGAAGTGTAAGCGAACACAGTGTAATTGTTTTGATTAAGATAGCTAGCGACTGTTTGAAGAAAAAATAAATCGTTGTCTACAATGAGAATATGTTCTTTTGTCATTTCAGTTTTCATTGGCCTACCCCGATTTCACATGTAGCATGATTTCTTTTTTATTTGCTATAAGAAAATAACGGTTTAAGCAGAAGGACGACTTTAATCTGTAGGAGTTAAGAAAAATAAAGATCTGGCATAAAAAATGCTATTTAATGTAAACGTCTCTGAAAATTCGGGAAATGAGAATTTAATGCACTTTATGGATACAAAATGTCTCAATTTTGAAAAAATAAAAGGCCAATCAAATGAATTACTCACTAGGTAGTATACTAATTGTTGATGATGATCATTGTGTGAGGGCTCTTCTGGAGGAGTTCTTTAATCGAAAAAAGTTTCAGGTAACATCTTTTGATTGTGCAACTAAAGCATTGAAAATGATTACTTCGAAAGAGTTAAAGCCAAATCTCATTATTTGTGACGTGAATTTACCAAATGTGAACGGTCTAGAGTTTTATAGAAAGTTGAAAGATATTAAAATTGAAGTCCCAATTTTGTTTATTACAGCCCACGCTTCCATTGAAACAGCAATTGAAGCAATGCGGCTTGGAGCAGATGACTATATTTTAAAGCCTTTTCAGTTAGCAGAAGTCCAACACAAAGTCGAAAAAGCCATGGAAATAAGAAATCTTAGAAAAGATAATGAAGTCTTAAGAGGAGAAGTTAAACGAAAATGGGGTGTAGGTAACATAGTTGGGAAAAGCAAGTCGATGAAGGAGATTTTTGATCTTTTAGGGCCTGTCTCTCAGGCAAGTGCTAATGTTTTGATTTCGGGGGAAAGTGGAACTGGAAAAGAGGTAATAGCAAGAGCAATTCATGAGAACGGGCCACGGTCTGGAAAGCCATTCATTGCAATAAATTGTACTGCTATTCCAGAAGCACTCTTGGAGTCAGAACTTTTCGGGCATGCTAAAGGTTCTTTTACTGGAGCGATGCAGAGAAAGAAAGGTTTGTTTGAAGAAGCTAACGAAGGTACACTCTTTTTAGATGAAATAGGCGACATGAATCCCACTTTGCAAGCAAAGTTGTTGCGAGTTATTCAAGAAAGAAAAATTCGTCCTGTTGGAGATAATACCACAAAAGAGATCGACGTTCGATTGATTTCAGCAACGCACAGAGACTTAAAGAAAGCTATTGAGGAAGATAATTTTCGAGAAGATCTTTTTTATCGTCTGAGTGTAATACCGATTCATATTCCGCCACTTCGATTTAGAAAAGAAGATATCCCTCTTTTAGCTGAACACTTTTTAAAGCGATTTGCTATTACAAACAAAAAAGATATTAAAGGATTCTCAAATGAGGCAATTAGCATTTTAATTGATCAACCTTTAAATGGCAATGTGAGAGAACTTGAAAATATTGTTGAAAGAGCTGTAGTTTTTTCTACTGCTTCGGAAATAACTGAAAAAGACCTATATTTTCTAAGTCATCAATCAAATTCTGATGTTTTTTTGGAGAATGTTATGAGTAAGATGCCTACATTAAAAGATGTTGAGAATAGATACATTCAGTATGTTCTCCGCCGAACGGGGGGCCGAAAAGGTAAGGCAGCCAGAATACTAGGTGTGAATCGACGTACTGTTTATCGTCATGGTAAAGAAATAAATCAGGACACAGCCATGAAAACATCTGAAAGCAATGATTTCTCTAAAATTGAACAAAATGAGTCTATGCCATTTTTTTCAAGTGCTAATGGTCCCTATAAAAACTTCTTCGCTTCGCATTAAAAAGTTGATCATAATAAGTATTTTTTTCATGTAGAATTTTAAAAAATTGATGACTAATTTTTGATAGAGCCTAAAATCCCTAAAGCTAAAGAATATTTTTGCACTTAGAAGAAGGCATATGCGATCAAACTTTCCATTGAGAATTTTAAATATTAGATTTGTTTTACAAAGAAGCAGAATAAAATTAGTTAATTCCCAAAAAGAAGAAATATAGTTGTTACTGCAATTCCTAGTAGAAAACTAAGGAGTATTATTTTTTCCATATCGAACAAGTTCTTTAAGAATCTTTTAGTATTGGGGATGGATTTCTTGTTTTTTTAAACCCTCGCAATACTTACTAATTGATTACCCATAATTAAATTGGCCAAAAAAATTGTAAGTCATTGCTGTAAACACTAAGTGTTTCTCTAAAACTAAATTCATCATTGATGACTTGTTTATTCAACTCGATAAACATCTACCTGTGTAGATTTTGATGGTTTCAAGTGAGTGGTGCTACTTAATTCCCGGCCTAAATTTGGTGCTATGCTGAGTTTATCTTTTTTAGGCTGAACAGTATAAAAATTGCCCGCTACATTTGGACTCTTTAAAAAGTTTGTTGATTGACCATAGTTTAGAAAGCTTTCTTTGCAGAGGTTTGATTGTATAGGCCATTCAGTCGAAGCTCTAGTATCGTTTAAGTTAACCGTGAGTCCTACAAAAACAATTTTCATT
>CAYLWK010000080.1:0-3535 GCA_964387255.1 uncultured Oligoflexia bacterium | reverse complement strand
TGAGAGTGAGGTTTGTGTTTTTTCTTCCATAGGGGTTATCTTATCGTTGAGGTTTTAGGAATCCAAATCATTTTCTTTTCTTTCACTGCAGATAACATCAATTGGGCAATGAGAATGGCTTGAAGAGCAAAGCTAGACAAAGGCCCACCGATTCCACCTGTTAGAAATAGCGCCATGCGCCAATCTGGATTCTCACCTATGATTTGTGAGAGAAAAGCATCTTGAGCACCCTCTGCTCCTAGGTACTTCAAATAAAAGACGCCATTGAATTCATTACCGAAAATAGGCAAACCCAGCAGCGGGTGAAAGAACACAAGTAAAGCCGCCCAATACCCTGCACCACGAGTGAAGCTCCACCCACTGACTGCGAGCAAAGCCAAGCGAAGTGAAACTAGGAAAAGCGTGATTAAATGCATGGCTCCTAATTCGAATTGTAGTGATTTTACAAGGCAGTACGAACCAGCTGAGATAAAAGCGCAGATTAAGGGAGTAAAAGTTTTCGAGAGGGCGTCAATGAGTTTTTTTCGAAATAAAAACTCCTCGCAGTAAACGAAAACAATGAGTGCGAGGGCTCTAAAAAAAACATTAAATGACGCAATGAGGTTTGAATCTGATTGGATAAAAATACCCCAATACTCATAGTAGCCTCCCAATAAAAACGCACCGAGGAGTCCGATGGAAATTGCGGAGCCATTTAAAAATCCTGGCAAAAAGTAGCGGTAGAGTGGCTTCCATTGGATGATTTCTTGGCGTTTTGTTCGAGTCAGTGGAAATAAAAAGTAGAGCAGTAAGACAAATAGAAACGCTGAAAAACTCGAAATCATGATTTCATTCGTGCCGAAAAATTCGCTGATATCCTGAAGAGGAGTTGTTTTGGACATGAGGAAATAGGTGACCAATGTGAGGATTAAAATGCGAAAGATGAAACTCCAACCGACATAAAACCCTAAAAACGAAATCGATTGAATGATTCCAGGAAGTTTTTTTCTGAGTGCTCGATTTCCTCGATTCAACATATTTGGCCTATTTTAGAAAAACTGCTACCCTCACTACTGGGATATGCTGGTAAATTTACAGGGAGTGTCAAAACAGTATTTTCAACCCACGCCTGTGCTTGATCATATCGAACTTCAGCTCAAACAGGGAGATTTTCTGTATGTGGTGGGGGATAGTGGGGCAGGAAAGTCATCATTACTTAGAATGATGACCACAGAGGAAAATCCATCTTCAGGCACTGTCTCGCTTTTCGGGTATGATCTAAAAAAAGCTTCGGGTTCCACCTTAAGAGCTATTCGTCAGTCGATCGGCTATGTCCCTCAAAATGTCCAACTATTTTCGGATTTGACGGTTTTTGAAAACATCGTGATTTCCCTTCGACTGAGTAATCGGAAGCTTTCACGTTCTGAGCAAGAAAGCCGAATTCACCATTACCTTGAGAAGTTAGGCCTCCATCAAAAAAGAAATGACCTTGGAAGCACTCTGTCAGGAGGCGAGGCTCAAAGAGTGGCAGTGATACGAGCTCTTGTAAGACAGCCCGATTTAATTGTCGCAGACGAACCGACTGGAGCTCAAGACCGAGAACATACTTGGGCATTGATGGAACAATTTGTGATTGCCAATCGAGCGGGCGCCTCGGTCGTACTCGCCACACACGATCGAGAAATTGTGAGAAAAGTTCGAAAACGATGTGCGATTTTAAATCAAGGAAAACTCTCGATTGAGGATCTTCGATGTATTTACTAAAAGTGGGACTGCGACCTCTAAAGCGTTCGTTTTTAAGTCAGTGCCTTGGAATGATCGCTCTGTCTGTATTGTTTAGCTTGGGGTTCATGATCATTCAGTTTGATTTCTCTTTGCAACCAATTTTAAACACGATTCGAAATCATCAGGTCGTCACCATATTTTTAGATCCAAAGCTTCAGACCATTGAGCAAGAAGTTTTGGTTGACTCAATTGAAACACTAGTGGGAGCGCGACCTCAGCTTACGTCTCAAGAAAGATTTCTAGAAAAAATGAATCAAAAATATCCTAAGCTCGGACAGTCGCTTGTGCAGCTTGGTTCAGATTACGATAGCATTGTGCCTCGATATTTAAGCTTGAGAAAGCGCCTGAGTCCAGGGCAAAGAACTCAAATTGAGAAAACTGATGGAGTAGAATTCATCGCAACCTCAACCGATGAATTTACCGCTGCTCTTGGAGCATTTGAATCGTTCCGCTTGATTGCACTGCTAATCCTCGGAGGTCTCATTTTGGTGTGGGCAACACTTGGACTCTATCTGGCTCGGATGAATAGTCATTTGCAAGCGGATTTCGTGCAATTTTTAAAGCTCTGGGGAGCAGAGCCGTGGACAGCAAGAATCCCAGCCATGATCTCAGGAGGAGTCGTTGGATTTCTTGCAAGCACTCTATCCATTGGAGCTATGATTTTCTTTAGGAGTGATTTGAGTACATGGATCCAGTCTTTATCTCCAGTTTTTCGATCGTTTGAGTTTCAGTTTCAGGTTGAAAGTCTAGGAGTTTTTATTGGGGTAACGACAGTGGTCAGTTGTCTATTGGCATGGATAGGAGGCCGTTCTCCAAAACTCAAAGGAAATGAAACTTATTAACTCAAGAAACTTCAAGCTCGGCATGCTCTATTCCTTTTTGGCTACTGGAATAGTTTTTGGACCAATAGGTTCAAATCGTGCTGCTATAGATGGGAGAGATCATCAGCGTCAGGCACTATTGATTCGAGAGCTTGAGAAGATACAAAATGATATTTTAGAATTAGAAAAGTCATTAGTTCAGACCGGGCGTCGAAGTGGCTCGCAGCAAAGACGATTGCAGAAAATCAAACGCTTGATTTCGTTGCATCGGAAAGAGAAAAAGCTGACGCTTTCCAGAAAACGGCACCTCAAAAAAACGTTGATTGACCTAGAGCGAAGAAAACGTGAACTTTCAGCAAAAGTAGAGAAAAAGCAAAAGTCTATTCGTGATTCTTTGTCAGCGATTTACCTGTCGTTCGGAAAACGAAGCGATGATCTACAAAAATTAGTGGAATCAGAAATCACAGAAGTGCCGAGACGAGTGGTAATGCGTAGACTTGTGAATCGTGAAATTAGAAATATTGAAGCTATCAGAGTCGACATTGAAGACTTAGAGGCTTTAAAAATTCAAATTCAAGATGAAGAGCAGTATTTGAATTACCTGGCTCATGATTTAAAAGAGCAAGAAGAACTTCTTAAGTTTCACTCAAAGCTACAGAAATCGATGATTCGAAAAGACTATACCGACCGAATGAAGCAGCTAGAGCATTATCGAAAACTAAAAGACTCAGAGTCTCAGATAGCGACATTGATTCAACAATTCAACGCACGAAAAGAATTCCAAAAGCTTCATGAAATGGAAGGCAAAGTCTCTGAATCAATTTTAAAAGGTAAGTTCGTTCAGAATAAGGGAATGTTAAAGCTTCCTATTGATGGAAAAATTATCAGCTCATTTGGGCAGCACTATGACCCTAAAAGTCAATTGCAAGTGTTTCGAAAAGGCATCGAGA
>CAYLWK010000079.1:0-3851 GCA_964387255.1 uncultured Oligoflexia bacterium | reverse complement strand
TGATACAAATGCAACAATTCAAATTGCTTCGGCTCGTGCTTTGGGCCTTATGGGAGGCCAAGCAAAGAGAGCGATTCCTAGCCTTAAGGAACTTCTACTTTCAGATAGGAGCGCGACTGTTCGAGAGTCGGCCGCTCAAGCTTTGGTTAAAGTAGGTGAAGGTGATGATGAAGCGATTTCAAGTCTCTTGGCTGCCTTAAATGATAATGATCCTTTCCTACGTCGAACGGCCGCGTTTGCCTTGGGAAAGCTAAAAAGTCCTACCCTAGAAGTCTTAATGAAATTGCTGGATGTGTTATCAGATAATCATCAATGGGCAAGGCACAATGCCGCCCAGTCTATTATCAGTCTTGCGAGTCAATCGCCTAACTTTATTGCAAAAATCAAACCTCAACTCCTAGAAATGGTGGCCAATTCAGACAGTGGTAATAAGGCTAGGATCCCCGGGGCCTGGGTGCTGGGTCACCTAGGAAGAGTAGATAAAAAAATAGAAGAAGATCTTTTGAAGCAACTTTCAAGTCCCCATGGCAACACAAGACAAGCGGCTGCTTCTGCTTTGGGTCACATGGGAGAACATGCTAAAGAATCTGTTCAACAGTTAATTCGTGTTTTTCGTGATCCAAACCCCGAGGTCCGGAAAGAAGCTGCGATTGCGTTGGGAAGAATAGGTGTTCATGCCAAAGAAGCTGTTCCAAAGCTGATGGAAGGGTTTGATGAACTGGATTCTGTGACGAAAGAGGCTATCATTGAAGCATTTGGAGAAATAGGAGAAAACGCCGTGAGAGCGTTGCCATTACTCATGAGGGAAGCTTCTGGTAAAAATCAATGGACAAGTTTGGCTGCAATTCGGGCCTTAGAAAAAATTGGAGAACCTGCTAAAGACGCAATCCCTATTTTGATCGAAAAAATCCTCTCTAGTTCAGAACGACAGGTGTCATGGGCGGCAGCAAGAGCTTTGGGAGAAATGGGGAGTCACTCAAGGCGATTTGCTCCGATGTTTCTTCCACTCATTGAAGAATTTGATAGTAACAGAAGCTATTTAGTAGCCTCGGCTATTGGTCAGTTGGGAGAGCATGCGAGAGGGATCGTTCCCGACTTAGTTTACTTGCTTTCTTCGAGTGATGATCCTGCCGTCCGTGCTGTAGCAGCTAACGCGTTAGGTAACTTGGGAAGTTTTGGAAAAGAGGCTGTTTACCCACTCATTGCAGCACTTTCCGATCAAAACTATCGAGTACGAGTGGAATCAGTTAGAGCTTTAGGCGAGATGGGGAGCGCCGCTTTGAAGGCAAAACCTTACTTGGAGAAAGCGCTTTTGGATTCTAATTCTCAAGTGGCAGGTCAGGCAAAATACTCCCTGACTAGAATTCAACAGAACCGCTAAACTGAGAAGATTCAATCTGACTATGTGGTCGAATCAAAGGCTTTAGAGTTTTCAAATGAGATCGTAAAAAAGTGGGATCCGAAACAAAAAATTTTTGAATAAATGTTTCTTAATTCAAAAAGTGAGCTCATTTTTCTCAATTTACTTGGAGCTTAGCCTATCAAATTTCTTGCAAGCGAGAATACCTTCTTCCAAGGCACTACGTTAACCTCGCGAGATTGAAATTCTTCATCGCCGCCATATATCAAATGCAGATCCGGATTTTTTTGAAGTTTGGAAAACCATATCAAATCTTTAAGCCACTCCGCTCGAAAGGTGCTTCCCGATTTGATCTCAATTGAAATTGGATCATTGGCTTGATCTATCGTCAAATCAATCTCATGACCATGTTGGTCTCTCCAAAAATAAACGGGTGGTTCGTGTCCCAAAATATAGGAAATTTTAATAAACTCAGAAATCACATAATTTTCAAAAATTGCTCCTCGCATGGGATGAGTCACGAGTTGATCTGCTGATGTGATCCGTAATAACTGGCATAAAAGTCCTGTATCGAAAAAATAAATTTTTGGTGTTTTAATAATTTTTTTATTAAAATTTCTGAAAAATGGCGCCAGACGGAAACATATAAAACTTGATTCAAGCACCGTTGTCCAGCGAACGGCTGTAGGTTGGCTTACTCCAACTTCACTCGCAATTGCTGCAAAATCTCCTAATTGTCCCGCACGGCCTGCGCAAAGTCGAACAAAGCGATCGAATTGAGTGATGTCTGAAACGTTTAAAAGTGACTTCACATCTTTCTGCAAATAAGTCTGATAGTAGGAAGAGAACCATTCGGAAGCAGGTAGCTTTTCATCGTAAATACGTGGATACAAACCAGTCGTTAAAAATTCATCTAAATCATCAATACGATTTTTTTTTGGGATTTCTTCATAAACAAAAAGAAGAATGTGAAATATCCGAATCCTTCCAGCCAGAGACTGGGCTATTTTTTCGTTGAGCTTAAAGCTGTTTGAACCAGCAAGGATAAATTGTCGAGTGTCAGAACGGTCATCGAGAATTTCTTGAAGGTATGAGAACAGATCTGGAACATTTTGAACCTCATCTAGAATGACAGATTCTTTGATCGAACTTAAGAACAAACGGGGATCTTCCTCAGCTCTGGCACGGTGATCAGGATTCTCTAGGGATAGATACTGATATTTGGGAAAAGTATTCTTAGCTAAGGTCGTTTTGCCAGATTGTCTAGGGCCCACCAAAGCTAAAGCTTTATACCTTGAGGCAGAAGACATAACCTGAGACCTGATTTTTCTAGGGATCATTCCCAGAGGTTACAGTTATCCTAAGATATTGTTAATTTAATATTCAATGTTAAATCTCCCATTTTTACTGGCTAGTTCGATTTAATTCCTCTAGGCACATCTAAGGTCAAGCTCTGAGTTTAGTCCCATTCATCTAAGAGGGTATTTTCTTTCCCTTCCTCGCATTAAAGCACCAGCTTTATTCAAGAAATACAGTCCTACAAGGCTTGCTTAATAACTTTTTGGCCCTCTCCTGCCCCATTTGATGTCTCACGGATCACCGGATACCAACTTTCAGATTGATCCTTGATCAAAATTTAACTTTAGTTTATTCACGATAACTTTTCTTATCGTGAATAAGCTTTTCAAGTAGGTTTGAGTTGAGACAATTTTGAGGTTTAAGGATGCGCTTCAGTCAGCACGAGACGGGACCTCTTATTGCCTTCGTCAGAGGGGCTCAAACAATGGTGAGTTTTAACTCCCACTAAAGAAGTTTGGGAGGGGGTGCCTCACAGAGCCTGAGGCTATATAGATAGAGTAGATCGCCAGGAGGGACTCTGTGCAAAACCTGAATGCCTAGCGGCGTCTAAAGATCTAGGGAAGATTGTCCTTACAATAAGAGGCTGATTCTAAAGGAAAGTAAATCTCATTTTTCGGATATTGAGTTTTCTGACTATATCTCGTCTTGAGATCAAAGTAGGAAATTAGCAGGAAAGATTATCAAAGAAGATTTTTGAAGAATGCTTTTTTTGAAAAGTTCAATAGGGTTGAATGAAACGGAAGGTAACTAGGAGATGTTTTTATTATTTTTTGCGAATTGAAAAACAAAAGGTTTCAATTATTTAACTCACAACACGCAAATAAAATAGAATCTTCAGCATAAAGTGTAAGAGCCTTTTAAGAAGAGTTTAAAAACAAAAAATAGCTGCTGTTCATATTTAAAATGAGGAGCATTGCTATACACGGAACTTTCTCTGAGTTTTTACTCATGGTTGGAAAGCCAATAAATTTTCTGGGAAGCTTACCAAAATAAAAAATCATTTTGGCAAACCTTAAATTGTTGTAGACATAAATATACCATAAGGAATAACATCAAACTCCATAGGGAGTTTGTATGATCAAATTGTCAGAATTCTTTAGTGTTGAAGGATTTATGCCTAATGGCCATTGTT
>CAYLWK010000078.1:0-2703 GCA_964387255.1 uncultured Oligoflexia bacterium | reverse complement strand
CAAGTAAAATCATACAGAGCTTGTGAACTCTCGTTTAATTCAAAATGCTCTAAGCCATGATCTACTTTTTCAATCACTCGCTGTAACCGAGATACAATCCAACGGTTCACCACTCCAAGCTCAGCGTGATTTGCTTCTACCCACTTTGAAACACCCTCTTTAGGTGGTTCGATTGACTTGAGCTCGGGCTGATTCAAATTAAAATGTAAAAACTTTGTAGCATTCCAAAGCTTATTACAGAACGCTTGATACCCTGCTACCCGTTGCTCCGACAATTTAATGTCTCTGCCCTGCCCCGCCATAATCGCCAAGGTGAAACGAAGTGGATCAGCACCATGAGTTTCAATCAACTCAAGTGGATCAATCACATTGCCCTTGGACTTGGACATTTTTTCACCTTTCTCATCTCGCACCATTGCATGAAGATAAACACGTGAAAAAGGCACTTCTCCCATGAAATGAATTCCCATCATGATCATGCGAGCTACCCAGAAAAAAATAATATCAAACCCTGTTTCTAAAATTGTATTCGGGTAAAAAGTTTTCAATGCTTTCGTCGATTCAGGCCAACCCAAAGTCGCAAAAGGCCACAAGGCTGAACTAAACCAAGTATCCAAAACATCCTCATCCTGTATCAAGGTTGATTCTCCACATCCTTGACACTTCTTTGGGGTAGTACGGCTCACTGTGATCTCTTGACAGGTTTGACAATGCCACGCAGGGATTTGATGTCCCCACCAAAGCTGCCTTGAAATACACCAGTCACGAATATGATACATCCATTCAAAATAGGTTTTCTCCCAAGTCTTTGGGGAAAACTGAATTTCTCCGGATTCCACCGCCTTGATAGCAGGCTCAGCTAGCGGCTTGATCTTCACAAACCACTGTTTGGACAATAACGGCTCAGCCACCTGATCACTACGTTGGCTATAGCCTACTTGATGAACATGAGGCTCTGTTTTTTCCAAGAAGCCTTTCTCTTTTAAGCTTTGGATCACCTGATTTCGTGCCTCGCTCACACTGAGTCCAGCAAAAGGACCTCCAGCAGCCGTGATCTTTCCATCTTTTCCAATCACACTCACAAACGGAAGGCTATGTCGCTTTCCAATTTCGTAATCATCAAAATCATGTGCTGGTGTGACTTTTAACCCACCCGTACCAAAGGTTTGGTCTACATGCTCATCTGTGATCAATGGAAGAACGCGTCCAAGCAAAGGTAATTTTAAAAATTTTCCATGAAACTGCGTGTATCGAGAATCCGCTGGATGCACCGCCACCGCAGTGTCTCCCAAAAGAGTTTCAGGGCGAGTCGTTGCAATGACGATCGAAGTCACTTCCCCGTTTGAATCTTTTAGAGGGCTTCCGTCTTCCTCACAAAACTCATAGCGTATGTGATAGAGCGCACCTTGAGTTTCTTTTGGAATGACTTCAAGATCCGACAAAGCTGTTTGGCTGACCGTACACCAGTTGATAATGCGCTCGCCTCGATAAATCAACCCCTCTTCAAACAGACGAACAAAGACTTCTTTGACTGCTTCAGAGAACCCGGGATCCATTGTGAAACGCTCGCGCGACCAATCTAAAGAATTTCCTAGACGCCGCTGCTGATGTGCAATCTTATTGCCATGCTCTTCTTTCCACTCCCAGACTTTCTCGATGAATGCTTCTCGTCCTAAATCATGACGAGTCATCGGCTTGCCTTGTGGGTTTTTCTCTTGCCCAAGCGCTCGTTCTACAACCGTCTGAGTCGCAATGCCTGCGTGATCTGTGCCTGGCATCCAAAGTGCGTTATCCCCTTTCATTCGTCTCCAGCGAACAAGGATATCTTGTATGGTATTCGTGAGGGCATGCCCCATGTGAAGCACTCCAGTCACATTGGGCGGAGGAATCATGATACAAAACGCATCTTGGTCTTTCAGACTCTCATCCTGCGCTTGGAAACACCCCGCAGACTCCCAATAGGCATACACATCTGCCCAAGGCGCTTGTGGCTCATAATTTTTTTCTAGCTCTTCAGGCAGGGGAAATCCCTCGCCTAACCCCAACTCTTTGCCTTTAGAGCCCATCGAGCTGCTTTTGGCATGACTTCTCTGACTTTTTTGCTTAACCATAAACTTAAGATTGCTTTACCATGAGATCCGCAATCGAGAAACCTTGATCTGCTCGTGTGTCTAGGCCATAGTGAGGAAGCGTGATGGTCAATCAATCCCAAACAAGCAACTCTCAAATGAATCCTCTGAGGTACCGAATTCTCATCACAGGGGGGGCGGGTTTTATCGGAACTCACCTCGGACGAATTTGCCAGAATTTGGGCCACTCAGTGACGAGTCTGGACCTTGTCCCACCGGCTCCTGAGCGCCGAAGTGACGAAGTTGACTTTGTTCAGGGAGATGTTCGTGATGAAGCACAGATTCAATGGGCTTTAGATCAGAACTATGATGCAATTTTTTTCTTAGCTGCGATTTCTTCTGTTCCACACTGTGATGCTGAGCCTCACCTCGCGTATGAAACAAATACCCTCGCTCCACTGAGGTGGCTCGAACGCCTTCGAAACCACTCCCGTGATACGCGATTCATTTTTTCTTCGACCAGTGCCGTTTACGGCCACAGCGGGTCTGAACATCAAGCACTGAGCGAAGCGTCACCTCTTCAACCTCTTTCCCACTACGCTTATCAAAAATGGATCACTGAGACCGCACTCAC
>CAYLWK010000077.1:0-8681 GCA_964387255.1 uncultured Oligoflexia bacterium | reverse complement strand
GCGTTCTGGTTTTCCATTCATTCGGTGATCAAATATTCTGCTAGCGGCCTCATTTTCACTCAAAAAATCAAACAGAGGCTTACTGTGGGTTTTAAGAAAGGAGGATTTGCCAGACTTGACCGCTTCAAGGAGATTCCCCCACGCATTCCAAGCCCAATTGGCACCGTACATTTTGATTGTAGGGGCGAGAGTAAAGGGATGATCAGCACCAAGAAATTCAGAACACCTATTGTTCTTAAACTGACGATTTTCTTCAATGAAAATACCATGTGAAACCAAACATTTGAGAATTCTTTCGAGAAAATCGGAATCCACATCAGGGTCTTTGGCAAGCTCACTCGCTGCTTTAGACTGGTCAGAGAGTTTCTCTGTAATTCTTAATTCAACTGCGACATAAAGAGCCTGAAGAGGAATATGACCAAAAGCAAGTTTTGCTACTCTATCGAAAGATTCTTTATCCATATGGATAGTGGAATAACACGCTCCGCTCCGAGTCAAAACTAAAAATTGACTAAACGATTCTATTTATGTGAGATGGCGAAAATCATCCACTATGCGTGGCGAAAACCTTCCAGCCTGGCCAATTTTCGCCACCTTCTCGGCTTGCAGATTTTAGTCACACTCAATTTAAATTTGGTTTCAGGCTCCTGATGAAAGCCAGTGATCACTGGCATCAATCTCGCATCTTAATTACATGAAGGAGTTTCAATGAAGCACAAGTCCTATGCAAAAATCTCTGATCGAGATATCGGAATCTTTAGATTTTTATGGCTTTAGAAGGTTTCAACGACGTCTGCGATCCATCGCAAGTTTTTTTCAAACTGTAAAACTCCAACCGTGGCTTACAACCGATCCATCGGGTGAGACTACTTTCTTTCCAAAGAGTGGAGATCCAAGATCAGCGGAAGCATATCGAATGTCGCCAATTTTTCCTGGGACCAGCTGAGTGAATCCTTCATAGGAGCGTCCAGCATCACTTAATCTTTCAACATGATAAAATTGTGTGTCCTCTAGGAAAACAGTTGCCCATCTTTCTGGAGTTAATGAATCAAGGGTTGTGCAGTCCCCACCTACACATTCGTTCAGTGGAACGCCTTTGAAGATCCCATGAATTCTTCTTGGGATGGGGCGAACCTCGAATACAGTTTGAGATCCTCTTCCTCTAGGAATTAATCGACCTCGACGAGTTCGGATTGTTTCGGCTTGAAATAAATCTGTTTCAGCTCCTTGACCGTTTACGACCTCTAGAGGAGGGGTAGGCAATTTTGGCAGTTCTCTCCCAATCAAGCTTTGAAGTTCGGAAGGTAGCTTCTTTCCATTCACCGTAAAATCCGTGCCTCTTTTCAGTTTTTCAAAAGTGGAAAGTACGAGATCGGCATCCCCCGAGCGAAGGAAATCATTGACGGACTCTAAGTCTACTCTTTCAAGCAGTGCCGCTGATGCAATTTCTTTGAAGTCTCGCCTCTTTATGAGTTCCCGAAAGAACATCCCAGACCGTTGTGTTCGTACCTTTCTGCTTAGTCTTGAAACCTCTTCGTTGTGTCTGGCTATTTCTCTTTGAAGCTGATCAATTTTCTTTGACAGATCAGATTCTTGGGATGAAATTTGATCTCGCAGGGCTTTTTTCCATGAGTCGAGCCAACCGAGAAACTTGTCTTGCTTTAATCGGAGACCTGAAGACTTGAGCTGCAATTCAATTTGGAAGGATTTACCCAATCCTGTTGTCTGCCAGGCTCTGTGCGCTACCTCAGGAAACTTGCCGTGTACGTCCTTGAGTTGGCCTATGATTTTATCAAAAGCTTCTCTGGAAAAGCGATCTTCTCCAAAGTAGTTTTGAAGTGCAGTGAAGTACTCGTTTTGAATAGCAGGTGATTCGAGAAATTCGCCTAGATTTTTTGCTTTGGTCACGATTGCATCAAGGTCTTCAAGAGTAACCTTGGTGTCTTCACTAAATGCAGGAGAAGAAAAAGCGATAATGATGGCGCAGTACGCAGATATGACCTGGCGATACACGCTAACTATTCGGAATTTTTGAGCAAACATTTAAAAAGGTTTTGTGATTGATGATCGAGAAAAACAGATTCTAGCTCCTAAAGAAGACACTCAGGAGAAGTGAACTAATTTGATATGCCAAATTCGTGGCGTTTTGTTTCTCACGCGACACGAGATACCTTCGTGAGAATCGTCTGATTTTCTTCCCATAAATGACGGGCTAGTTTTCGGTGCACCAGTTCGATGGAGGAGGAGACATAATTCATAGTGTCAGTTGTGGGTTTGATCTCAGATGGCCTGAATTGCCTTTCGGTGCCAAATGGACGAGGAGCGACTTTTGAGGAGCAAATTGAATTCGAGGGACTTCCACTTACTCAACCTTGGATGAACATTTGGCATGTTTGGAAAACAAAGTAATCTGCAATGACCAGTACCTTTGTTGGCAGCCACTGCGACTGTCATTTGTTAGTTGCCTTAAAGAAGGTTTTTTCGTAATTATGATTTTGCTTTGCTGTTTCTTTTGATAAGAGAAGCTTTAATTAGCTTTTTGTGATTTCTGCTTGCTTTTACCGGGTGATGATGAGGGTGGGGCAGGGTCATTTCTTAGACTCACAATTTTTTGAACTTCTTTGCTACTCCAGCGACATTCTTCCTTCCCAAGCTCACCACTCGCAATTAAATCTAAGCGACCGTGAAACGTGTGTTTAGGAAATTCTTCAAAACTCCAACTTCCGAAGACGATTTGTTTAGCGGGAATATCTTCGGATCTCATCCAAGTTGATAAGCTTGGAAATTGATCCACTGGGATCTCCACTGGCTTATTCTCCACTTTCTTATTCAATTCTTCTGGAGATAAATAGGGCACGATCTCAAAGTCAGTGAGCTCCAGACGTCTTCGTCCTTCTTTTTGTGCCTCCGATAGGCATTCTAAAAACTTTTTTGAAGGCGCACTTTCGTGACTAGGCCACTGCTTGACGTTATATCGTTCCATGCATCCTTTCAAAAGCGACTGATATGTCTGAAAGGCAGAACTTTTTGGATTCAATGGTTCATATAAAGGATTATGGGTTGGGTTCACTAAATGCCATTGATCCTTAAGTTTCACAAGGACATACACATGGCCGCTTGCTGATGACTGAGTTTGAGATTTTCTTTTTTGACCTTTCTTTCCTGGACAGATCTCCAGATAATCAACGGCATTAACTGCTCCGACAACTCTGATATTTTCAGTAGAGATACCACCAGCCCGTAAAAGTGCAGCAGCGGACAAAGCAAATGTTCCGCAATAGCCTCCCTCGCACTTGCCTAGCATTTCCTCTGCTGTTCGAATTGAGTCCCAATCATAAGGATGGCTTCCCCCTTCCGGTATGGGTGGCTGCTTGTCCTGGTTTTTAAATTGATCAGCGTCTTTGTATAAAAAACCAGTTGTGATGAGACTTAATGTCTTTTGTAATTTTTGGTAATCCAAATCCGTGTTTGAAATTCCTGCTTCTTTAGCCCATCGACGTGCATGGGGACCTACGGAATGTTGCGCCAACGAATCAATAGGAATGCTAAATAAAAGCCAAAACAATAACAATCGCTTGAATCGATGAGTGAGGATGAGTTGATTACAAGTTCTAAACTTCAAAGCTTTTCCTCGTGATATCAAGAATCCAGTTTCTAGATCACTATTCTAACTTAAAAAAGGTTCAACATTCTTCATCTTTTTATTAGGTATCATTTTTGCTGAGCCAACACTTGGTCCAGTGTTCTTCCGCCTTTAATTCCAAAGTCTAATGTCCGAATTGGGAAAGGAATTGTGATATTATTTTCATCAAACGCTTTTTTGAGTTTCATGATCGTTTCTTCATGAGCAATCCAGTAATCATTTTTTCCGGGAAACTCAATCCAGACTTGGGCCATTAAATTAATGGAGCTGCTTCCAAACTCTTGAAAGTAAACCTGAGGTTCTAGATGAGCTTTAACGGAGACAGTGCTTAATGCTTCACTCGCAACTTTCTTCACTTTTTCAAGATCATCGCCATATGAAACCCCAATGACAAAATCAAGCCGCCGATAAGGGGTTAACGTGTAATTAATCAGTGGAGATGTGTACATCATTTTGTTTGGCAGCAAGACCTCTAATCCATTGAAGGTTTGAATCACAGTCACACGTAAATCGATTCGAGTAACGGTTCCTAGATGTCGATCGATTTCAACGACATCTCCCTCGCGGTAGGGTTGTTCAAATAGAATTAAAATCCCGGCAATAAAGTTAGACGCAATCTCTTGAAAAGCAAACCCCAACGCCAATCCCACAATCCCCGCTCCGGCAAGCAAAGAGGTGACTGTCTTATCGAGCTTTAAGATGCCAAGGGCAATGAATGCACCCGTAAAAAGAACGATTAAATAAATACATTTAGCAAAAAGATTATGAAGCGCTTGTAATTCTATAAAGCGTCTAAAAAAGTGAACTGATCCGCGTTTTGAAACTTTTGCTAAAATGATAAAAACCAACATCACAAGCAATGCTGCAATGATGTTGGGAAAATATTGAATGGCGGACTGCAGCCAGCCATCAAGCTTGTCAGTGAGCAACGAAGTTGTTTGGTCAATCGATTCCATGTCGAAGAGCATACCCTTTAGGAGATGATTTTGGGAGTAGATTTTGGGGTACTACTCAGCTCATTTTGATCGTCACTAAGGAGCTGGTCCATCACAGCACAGGCAGTGAGATCTCCAAGTACATTGACAGAAGTGCGGCTCATGTCAAGAATTCTATCGACCGCTATGATCAGGGCAGTGCCGGATAATGGAATGCCGACACTCCTTAGGATTGTCGCCAAAATAACAATGCCAACGCCTGGGGCTCCAGGAGAGCCAACAGATGCTCCTATGGCAGTGATGCCTACGAGCGCCAACTGCCCAGTGTTAAGTTCAATTTGAAAAACTTGCGCCAAAAATACGGTTGCAATCATTTGATAAGCTGCTGTTCCTGCCATGTTGATAGTGGTACCAAGCGGAATCACAAATTGAGAGATGGATGGCTTGATTTTCAAACCTTCTTCAGCCGTTTGAATCGAAAGAGGCATCACTGCCGCAGAGCTAGAAGTTGAAAATGCTAAGAGTTGAGTATTAAAAGTCGTCTTAATAAAGGCGATTGGATTTCGTTTGCCAATAAAAAAGACGAGTGCAAGATAGAAAACCATGATTAAAAACAGTGCAGTCAATACGGTTCCTACGTAAGCGCCTAGTCCCACCAAAGAATCTAGTCCAACAGATGCGACCATTTTGGTCGTGAGTCCAAACACTGCAAGAGGTGCCAAAAGCATAGCCCATTTTACGACGGTCATGCAGACGGCCTGCAAAGACCCTAAAAGCTCAATCAATGATCTAGCCTCACTTGCCTGCATTGTGATGAGGGCAAATCCGACGATCAATGAAAAAATAACCACTTGAAGCATATTGCTATCAGACATGGCCACAAGCGGGTTCTGAGGTAAAAGATTAATGACTCGTGAAGGAAGGGGTCTCTTTTGAGCCTCTGAAGATTGTGCTTCCATCTCAAGAGTGCTCACAGTTTCCTTTCGAGAAGTGGCTTCCCCTTGTAACTTTGAAGAATCAATCAAAGACCCTGGTCGAATCAGATTTACACAAAATAGTCCGATCACAATGGCAATAGCAGTGGTACTAAAAAAGTAAAGAGCAACTCTTAATCCTAGCTTCTTGAGCTGCTCGATATTCTCTCCGCTTGCAACTCCTCGAATGACAGAGGCAAAAATGAGCGGAATCACAATCATTTGCACTAATCGTAAAAAAAGTTGCCCAGGAAAGGCAAGCCATTCAGATATCGTATTTGCGATGGAAGGGGTAACCCATCCAACAGTTGGAGTCAGTGCAATTCCAAGTAAGATACCAGCTAGAAAACCAAAAAGAACTTTGGCCCATAAATGGTTTTTTAAAAGGCCATTGAGTTGGTGGCTTAAGTGTTTGAGTGACCTTGGATGGATGGCATTCAGCGTGTCTTTAAGAAAATCCATGAGTTTTGTCTATCTCTGAGTCGGAGAGTCTAACAAACTGAGGCATGGTTTCAATTCATTTTTCAAAGTGTCAACCGACCAGGAATACACTATATTAATTCTATGGATCCAAAGCTTAGTCTAAAATCGCTTGAGCCACTTGAGCAGGGGGCAACCTTTCAACAAAAAGCAAAAGCTGCGATTGATCAATCAAAGCTTTATGATTTTTTTAAAAAGTACCCCCTCTTTCTAGTCGGTGAGCTCCCTCTCGGTACAGACCCTCGAGGTAGTGAAATACAATTTTTGTCTTCAACTCAAAATTTGACTCAGTTTAAGACTGACGTAGAGCTCTATTATAAGGAGATGACAGGTTCATCTCCTGGTTTTAAAGAGAATCACGTTGAACTTAGGCACCGAAATGGCATTAAGCAGATCGAGGCCTCTTTTGAATACGCTGAATTTAAGTTCACAATTTTGTGTAGAGACCTCGACATTCAGAAACAAAATGAGTTTTTAGAGTTTTTAGGGGCATTTAAGTTAATTCGTTTGGGTGGAAGTCAAGCTAAAGAGCAACTCATCAACGCCCGTCGAAATGGAGTGCCATTTCAATCAGCCATTTCTGACTATTTTTGTTTTGAAGGAGATATTTCAAAACAACTAAGGTCTTTTGCCAAAAAAGATAGTTTTCTGATTCGAAGTGAACTTTTTCCTGTAGCTAAGGTTATTTCTGGAGGGCAGACGGGAGTGGATCAAGCTGCACTTGACGTCGCTATTGAAAGAAAGATTCCTCATGGGGGTTGGTGCCCACTCGGAAGAGCTTCAGAGGTAGGGAAGATTCCTGAAAAATACCAACTTCAAGAAACGAGTTCCGATGATCCAGCTGAACGAACGGAAAAAAATATTATTGAGGCCGACGGCACTTTAATCTTTACCTGGGGACAGCCGTTTGGAAGTACGCTGCACACCATTAATCGGGTGGCGACTCTAGAAAAAGAATACATGGTCATTGATTTTCGTGTCCGAGCCCAACCTAAAGAAGTCCTTAGATGGATTCAAAAACACCAAATCAACGTACTCAATGTTGCTGGCCCACGTCAAAGTCAAATCGCTCAGGCTTATGAAACTACATTCAAGTTTCTATCTCGACTTTTTATTTTTGAATCAGATTGAAAAATCAAGACTGATTCTTAATAAACTCCAAAACTTCTTTTGAATGAGTGGGTGGCTTTACCTTTTCAAAAACTTTAATAATCTTGTTGTTTGAATCTAAAATAAAAGTATTTCTAAATATCCCATTAAATTTTCGTCCCATGAAGCTTTTCATTCCATAGGATTGATAAGCCTTACTTACCTTAAAATCGGAATCGGACAGCATTGGTACCTTAAGTAAATGTTTTTCCACAAATTTTCTTTTAGATTTTTCATCACCTCCAGAAATACCAAAAACCTCTGCTCCTAAGGCTTTAAACTTCTTTAGGTCCTTAGAGAAGAGATTTGCTTCAATCGTACAGCCTGGCGTACTATCCTTTGGGTAAAAGAATAATATTTTCCATTCAGATTCAATCTCATTCAAGCGATACTTTTGACCCTGGTAATCCTCGAGTGTAAATGCAGGTGCTTTTTTGCCAGTTAATCTTTGGGGATCAACTGAAGCGTTTTTAGTAGTCTTCGAAGTGTCCTTTTTCTTTGTGCCTGCTTTTCTTTTTGCCTTTTTAGTTTTCACAGATTCTGTATTCATAAAGTTTCTATTTCCTCTCTGAAATCAAACTAGATCTTTTTAGAAAATATATCTGATGATAGCAAGGGGCTTTCTTTAATTCACTGTTGCAATGAAATATTTCTTAGTGAAGATGTTCTGACGGCCTAAATCGATAGCCCGATCCATGAACTGATTCAATGAGATGAGATGCCGGGCGGAGTTTTTTTCTAAGCTTGCTTACATGAGTATCTACAGATCGTGAATAAACATGTACGGAGTCGCCCCAAATTTCACTGAGAACAGTATCTCGACTGATCACTTCACCCGGTCTGCTTGCAAAATAAGACAATAGCTTAAACTCATGGGCAGTCAGTTCACTCTTTTCCCAAGTGGTGCCACACTTAACGAAAACCTCTTGCTTTAATTTGTCTATTTGAATTTCTTCAAACTTCTGTATGTCATCGGTTTCCTTTATCGCATGATACTTCCTAATCTTTGACTCTACTCTTGCTTTAAACTCAACCAAGTCGAAGGGAATTGTGATGTAATCATCGGCACCTGCTAAGAAAGCAGATACTTTCACAGATCTTTCTGTTTCATAAGACAAAAAAATAATCGGTAAGTGTTTTTGCTTCAACTGTAATGATGAACACAGTTCAATACTGTCTTCGCCTGGCAATGTGGAATTCATTAAAATTAAATCGAAGCTTTGATGATGTACTCTGTCCGCAGCTTCTTTTACCGACTCAGCGACATCAACAACAATTGTCGGATCTGAAAAAGCTCTTTTAACCAAATTTTTAATTTCAAAATCATGTCCCAGTAAAAGAATTTTTTGTTTCATTTTTTTAACCTCTCTTGACTCATGTATCGAAAAACGCTCCATATTTAAGAATGCACAAGCAAGGATGTATTCAATATATAGGCAACCTAACATATTTCACTATGCAGTGACAATTTATTAGAGTGAAAATAAATAAAAAAAATAA
>CAYLWK010000076.1:0-2728 GCA_964387255.1 uncultured Oligoflexia bacterium | reverse complement strand
GAACAATTTTTTCGGAAACAGTTTCAAGATGTGAATCAACATTTTCAAAATTTAGATTGATATCATTCAGTTCTTTATTGAGTGTCTCATTCTGAAGAGAGACCTCTTCTTCAAGTTTTCGAAGCCAAATCCTAAGTTTAGTGACTGTATCTCTTACGCCCTGAATGTATGAAGGGGATCCTTCTGGTTCTGAATCATCTCTAGGTTCAGTTGTTTGGTTTTGATCTTTAGGATCCACAGAGTTTAAGAGAGATTTATTTTCAATTTCAATTTCTCGAATGGATAATTCAATTTCAGTAACCTTTGTGTCTAATTCTCCCAGTTCTGACTCATATTGAGATAATTCTAAAGTGTTTTTATTAATTTTCTGAACGATGTCGGGGGTAAAGGGTTTCGGGTTTGATTTTAGGTTATTAAGAATCTCGATCGTTTCAGAAATCTGCCTTTGCTTTTCAGTGCGTGCTGCTTGCAATTCTAATAAATCCCTCAGAAAATTGGAAATTTTAGATATATTCTGATTCAATTTTTCAGATAAATTGATTCTATCATCAAGGATTTGTTTATCTGAGATTAAATTTGTGTTTTTGGCTTCGATTTTATTAAGAAGATCTACGGCTTTAGTAAGCTCTGTTATGAGTTTTTGTGGTCCCTCTTCAGCAGACCCAAGAGTCACATTAAAGGCGAGTTTCTCTAGATTTTTTATTCTTAGTTGATAGCGAGCTATTTCTTCTCTGATACTTGTTAAGTCTCCGTTGCTATTACCTTTATCTATTAAGTCCTCGGAAAGGGCTTCAAACATTTCCCTCAGCTCACTTTCCTCTTTCGTAGTAAAAAGTAGCGGTGATGCGTTCAGTGAAGAAGGGCCGCTAGAGGTGATTTGTACATTTGGTTCATTTGATTTAATTCTTTTCCAAATTGATTGGCTTTTATTGGCGTTGGTTCGTAGATAAAAAACTCGATCTCTGAAGATAGCTGAAAGCATGTCCACTTCGCTGTCATAATCTGACCGATCGAATCCATCTCTGGAATCAAGATTTGATAGCTGACCACTCACCCATTTCGTAGAAAGTTCTTTAGAGAGTCTATAGTTAAGTCCCTTCCCACCTTTTGGACTTTGAATGATGGGTCCTTTACCGCCAGAACTAAAGTAAACAATGTTTGCATTAGGATTTGACGTGAAGACTCTAAGATTACCTCCGTTGTATCCGAAAGCTTTCGAGCGAAATTCACTTGGATTAGTAGTCGCACGCCCTGCACCTTGAATAACAAAGTGAAATGGGATCCATACTATTCCAGGATAATCTAAGGGATAAGTGCCTCTGGCTAAGTCAAAATATTCTTCCAGTTCTCTGTGAGTTGCATTCACGCGATGGATCTTTGATGGGTAGGGCTTTCGGTCGTTTTGATCAATGACTCGAGTTCCATTCTTCATTGAGGGAAGGTATTGCATCCCAATTAGAATCGGAAGTGCTACTGTATCTTTTGGCTCCCTTGAAGGAATAAAGCTAGGAGGGCTGATTCGACGGAAGGTTCCTAGTGAAATGATCAGTCCGTCAAAATCTGAAGAATGAATTTCAAAATTAAACCCAGGTGCGACAATCATAGAATCCAACGGCAAATAAACATTTGAGTTTTTAATAACAATCTTCTTGGTTGCTTTTTTATCTGATGTGCTCAAAAATTCTTCATCAGCACGTGGTTTTGGATCAGTCATGTTGAAGTTATTCTCACCACCTAAGCGCACACATCCACGAAATTTTCGAGTTTTTTCAGGAAAGATAGCAACATGGGAGTGGAGCGGTTCTGGAAGGGATACTCCCTTATATTTTACTAGCTGAGCAAATTGGTTTACTTCAGGAAAAAGTTCTTTAAAGTCAACAGACTTAAATTCTTCCTCAATTTGCTTAAAGTTGTCTTGAAAGTGAAGCGTGTCAGAATCGGAAGAAATCCGACTAAAGAAATCACAATAGCGATCAATCCAAAATTCGGCACGTCTTTGGTATTCTTGATTTGGAGCCTGTTCTGACTCGAAAGAGCTATTGAAGTAAATAAGGTAACGAATAAAGAAAATAAAATCTAGATTATAGCTCCCAGCAGGCAGGTTGATTAGACTGCGAAAGGACGTGCTTTGGTTTGAAGGTGCTAGGGGCGTGTTTTGAAATATTTCTGATAAATTTAAATTATTTGAAAAATCTATTACATAATTTACTAACTGATCCGAACTTTTAGCATTGGCAACGCGTGCAAAAATAAAAGCTGAGACCACCTTTTCAACAAAGCCAGTACGCTGTTTCCGATCAAAAATGAATTCTATGAGATTGCTCACTGGCAGAGGGGCAAGTACAAGTTCAATTCTTCGTTGAATTCGATCTAAACCTTCGAGTAGAAGTGCATTGAGTTCTTCTGATCGAATTTCGGTTCCTAAGTCTCCTCTGCCTCCCCAGGGAGGGCTGTTTTTTTCAAGTAAAAGAATTTTTGTGATCTTATAGTAGTCATAAAAATCATCCAAGTATTGATGAAGTGTTTCCTGATTAGACGAAAAGTTAATTTGGCTAAGAAGAGTTTGGGTTGCGATACGAATTAATGAGATGAGTTCAGCTGCAGTCAATTGCCTTCCCGCCTGATCTGAAAACCCTCGACTTGCTCTTTCATAGATTTGTCGAAGAAGTGATGTTCTCCCCTTCATTTGATATAAAAACTGAGCAATGATCTCTGAGCGTTGATACTG
>CAYLWK010000075.1:0-3339 GCA_964387255.1 uncultured Oligoflexia bacterium | reverse complement strand
TTTTGAACTTTTAAAAACCATTTCAGAAATAACCCAATGACAAGGTAAATACCTAACCATCCCAGCCAATTGCCAAATCGAAGAAAAAGGGTCGTAGGAGGGGTTTTAAGTACGGCCACTGGGGCATGTAATACGGTCTTAGTGTTGAGACGAGTCTGCTCTTTGAGTTCACCGGTTGGGTTCACCCAGGTGGAAATTCCAGTGTTGGTCGCTCTTACCAAGGGTACCCGTGTTTCGACACTTCTCAAGGTTGCCAAGGCGAGATGTTGGTATGGCTCGATGGAATCTCCAAACCAAGAATCATTGGTAATATTGAGAAGGAGTTGGGCTCCATTTAAGACTTGTTCCCTCACAAAGGAAGCCTCTAGTACTTCATAGCAAATCTCAGGGGCAATTCGAAGATGTTTCCCATCCGCAGTATAGATCGACTCACTGAGTGGCCCTAGGCCACGACCGAAATTAGCGATTTCAGGAATCGCATTTTTCAAAAAATCGAAGGTTTCATGTCCTGGCATGTATTCAGCAAATGGAAGCAAAAGGTATTTATGATAAACGCCGTGATAAAGTGAAAGTTCAGAAGTTTCTGAAGGTTTTTTAGATTCTTGCGCTTTTGAGTTTGATTTTTGAGCGACCTTTTGAGGGATAAGGAAATGAAATGCATTATAGTCTTGCCTCCCTCGACTGTCGTACCCGCCGAAAAGGAGAGGAATTTCAAATTCTTTTACAAAAGTCTTGATTTGAGAGTCGCGGTAACGCTCGATTGAGTTTCGGGGGACGGCAAAGGCTGAAGAATAGGCTGTTTCAGGCCAGACGATAAAATCAGGTCGAGGGGAGTGCTCCAATGCCTGGGCAGAAAGCTTAAAATAAGTTTCTAAAATGGCATTGCCCCCTCGGACATACCCTTCTTCAGCGGCAACTTTCTCAAAATTCCCAATATTACCTTGTATTAGAGCAAAGTGAAGCGGACTACCTTCAGACTCATAAAGTTCTGAAATCTGACCTCGTCGAAACACGCCAAAGCTGAGGCTGAGAGCAAAAATAAGAATGAGCGCAATGAGGCTGTGTTTTGTTTGTGTGGGAAAAGTCGTTGCTTTTCTCCAGTGGGTGAACACATCAGTGAAAGTGAGGTTTGTGAAAATCACTAAAAAGCTGAGTGTGCTGACGCCACTGATTTCAGCGATTTGACGAAGATTTTCAAAACGGTAAAGACTATTACCGAGCGCATCTAAAAAAAGTTTTGGAAAAATACTATCAATCCCAACATAGGCGAGACTTAAGAGAACTATTTTTTGAAGCGAAGACCAGTGAGGGAATTGACGACGAGTGAAAAAATAGAAAGGAGTGAAAAACCAAAACTGGGGCTGGCAAATCAGGGTAAATAAAATGAGAGCTAAATAGCTGATCACCCACGGGAGGTTGCCAAAATGATGAACAGAATGGGCGACCCAAGAAAATCCTCCCAAAGTCATCAAAGCACCCAGCCAATAGCCGTCAAAAATAATTGATTTAAGCGAAGGTGAGAGATTGAGCCTTAGAAACCACGGGATCAATGCAACCCAGATCAGAAAGTTCAAGTCCCAAGGGGGAAACGAAAGCACCACGAGGATGCCAGATAGCAGAACTTTAGGATCTAAATGGATTCGTTGAAGGAGGCGTTTCATGTGATTCATGATTTCGCCATCGTAGCATTAGTTCAGCAACTTAAAAATGAACTTCATTCACCCCTTCAACAGAATCAGAAACAAAAGGGGATTTAAGTAACGTCGATAACCCATCTCGTCGAAACGCTACGATTCCAGGCAGACTTTCATCAGGATTTAAGAGCTTGCGGAGTGCTCGAAAAGCACTCACCCGTCCTCCAGTTCTGATTTTTTCTTTGAGACTCTTAATGGGAACCACACTGTCACGGATGAGTTTGATCACCTCTGAGGGCGACAAATGAGGCTTTTTAGCAAGAATCAGTGCTGCAATGCCACTGACGAAGGCTGTAGCTTGAGAGGTGCCTGTCATTTTTCCATAACCTCCGCCAGGAAGGGTTGAATAAATGTCTTCTCCTGGTGCCGCAACATCGATGCCCATGCCCCAGTTCGATGAGGATAGGAGCTTGTTTTGAATATCTATGGCTGCCACTGAAATTACGTTTGAAGTTCTGTAGGCGGCTGGGTAGTAGCGATTTTCAGGCTTATCTGTATCTTGGCTGTTATTGCCTGCCGCAGCAACAATGAGAACACCTTTAGATTCAGCTTTTTTAATGGCGAGGTATTCTTCATGAGAATACTTTGGGCCACCGCCTGAGTAATTGATAATTTTTGCTCCGTTGTCAACGGCACAATGAATGCCTCGCACTGTGTTTTGAAGGTTCATAAGACCTGAATTCGTTTGGGAATAATACTTCACCGCCATCAAGGAAACTTTTTGAGCGACGCCGCTGATGCCTTTTTGTGGGTTTGCAGTGGCTCCTATGATGCCAGCAACATGAGTGCCGTGACCATGGTCATCTGATGGGTTGGGCTGATTCGTGACCAAATCCCATCCAAAGAGGGCTCCTTGACGAGAGGTCGTTTCATTCGAGGGCTGGTTAAAATTGAGTCGAATCTTTTGGTTTTGAACCTCTCGAGACGGTCGAAGTCCCGAGCTAGAAGAGCAATTTTGCATCACTCCATTGTTTGATTTCCAGATATTTGATTTTAAATCAGGATGTTGATTGTCGATTCCGGTGTCAATGACGGCCACTACGATGTCTTTGGATCCATCTTCAATGTCCCAAGCTGACAGTGCATCAACATGAGAATGACTTTTTGAACCATTATAAATGCCCCAATTTTTTAAGTTTTTAATGAGCGCATGACGCTTCGAGTTGAGTTTCGGTTTAGGGATCGCTGCTGTAGAGCGAACACTCGGCTGTAGAGCAAACGTTGTCAGAAACCCAAGGCTTGCAAGTCCGAAGACTAAGATTGAAGATTTCTGGATGACCGTCTTGTTTTTTTTCCACAATTTCCACATCGACTTGAACTTCCACTTTAAAGCAACACGACTTCTGCTATTTAACTTAACGAAACACCGGACCTAAGAGATTCAAGACCACTTAGATCTCCCTTTATAAAAGCAAGTCTCATGCCGAAATTTCAAAAGGTTCATTCACAACACGTTTAAAAAAGTGAATAATTAAGGCACCTTACTAGGCCTATTTCCTGAAGATGTAGAAACTTTCGTCACAGACTGTTGAAGAAATAGACAGTTGTTTAGCGAAACCGGACCTAGAGGAAGCAGGAATCCTTTAAGTTTGAAGGTATTTTTTGCCGAAGCGCTACCATGGTCTGGAAGCGACTCATGATTGGG
>CAYLWK010000074.1:0-11432 GCA_964387255.1 uncultured Oligoflexia bacterium | reverse complement strand
CTTTAGGTTGATCTTGACTTGGATCAATGATCGGAATTCCTCTCTCGGTAGTGTGCCAGATGAGTTTAGGTCTGGGTCTTTCTAAAAAAGCAGAATCACACTCGCTACTTTGAGCCTTTGGGATGATGAGAAGATTTAGAAGGCCCATCATCACAGTGAATTTAAGAAAATAAATTCGCATGATTCTAAAAACAGTCATCCTGGGGCTACCGGGCTTGATGAGGTAGACGACGAGGCTTGATCTGAGTCGATCAGATCAGTTTTTTCGTCTGAACGTTTACTGGGATATTCTACTTCGTTTTTTGAGTCTTCTTGGTGGGATGATGAATCTTTTTGGATGGGTTTATTTCTCCTTTGGGAGGCATTGATGCCAATCATGGCAATTAGAAGTAAGGCTCCTGCTAGAAGCTGAGTCATCGTCAAGGGAAGATCTAAAAAATAGGTATTAATTACCGTTGCTGCAATTGGAAAGATAAGTTCTAAAAAGCTAGTAACGGTTGCCTGAGTGCGCTGTAAGCCTTGATAATAAAGCGAAAGTGCGATCAGACCGGGAATCAGCGCCATTGCAGCTAGCGATTTCCATACAGAGAGGTTCTGAAAAACTGGAACCATTTCAGGGTTAAAAGTAAAAAACTGAAGTGCAATTAAAAAACATAAGCCGAACCAAAATCGCCAAAACGTCACTACTGTGGGTGCAATTGATTTTAATAAAGATTTTCCAAAAACAGTTGCGAGAGCCCATAACGATGCAGCGGAAACTGCAAACAAAGTGCCCTCCCAAGGTGAATTTTTGAACTGTTGCCAGTTTAGAAATTCAAAATTTGGAAAACTTAAAATCATGGCTGCTACCAGTGCAAGTGGAGCCCATAGGAAAAAAGAGGCACTAAATCGCTCTTTTAAAAATAAAAAAGCTAGCAATGCCACAATCAATGGCTGCAGTTTTTGGAGTAAAATGGCAACACTCGGGTGTATGAGTAAAAAGCTTTTGGTAAATAGGATCGTAGAAACAGCAGATCCAAAGATTCCTACAATCGTCAGTCCGAGCCACTGAGCTTGATTGATGGTTTTAAATTTTTCTCGATCGGAAAGAAAAAAAGGGAGAATGAAAATAAATGCAATCAAATGTTCAATAAAGACAATTTGTTCAGCTTGTAGCTTTTGGATCAATGGAAACCGAAAAAGCGTATCTGTAGCCCAAAGAGAGGCACCTAAAATCACTAATAAAGGACCAATAAAGTAGCGCTGCATATTTTTCCAAGGCTCCTAGTTTAACCACTTTTTAAAATTTGAAATTGCTTGACTTGCCATGGCTTGTCTTGCTTCTGCACGCTTTAATCCGACCACTGATTCAAAGGCAAGTGGTTCAATCAATCCAAAATGAATTCCTGAGGGTTGATAGTTTTTGGGATTGCTCGCAATAACATGTCTCAAAAGTGCTCCAAGTGCGGTGTTGATAGGTGGAGAAGTGATGGGCTGATTACGAATTCGCTGATCTATAAATAAAGAAGCTAATAGGCCTGAGGCAGTCGATTCAAGATATCCCTCGACGCCGGTGATTTGTCCCGCAAGATAAACCTGCGGATGGTTTTTTAAAGAAAGATCGGGCCGTAGAACCTTTGGTCCACAAACATAGGTATTGCGATGAACTGAGCCCAATCGAAAATACTCTGCTTTTTTCAACGCCGGAATCGTTTGAAACACTTTTTTCTGCTCACCGTATTTGAGTTTGGTTTGAAAGCCGACTAGATTATAGGCTGATTTTGATTGATTTTCCGGTCGTAATTGTAAGACGGCATAAGGTTTTTCTCCAGTGCGTGGATCTGTCAGGCCGACAGGCTTCATCGGACCAAACCGAAGCGAGTTTCTTCCCCCCTCGGCGATCGCTTCAATCGGTTGGCAGCCGCGGTAAAATTTTTCTTTTTCAAAAGGTTTTGAAGGCACCTTCTCCGCATCAAGAAGTGCTTGCACAAAGGACTCGTACTCTTCTTGATTCAATGGACAGTTTAAATAGGCTTTTTCTTCTCCTTTGTCGTAGCGATTCGCCAAAAAAGCATGATCCATGTCAATGGTGGTGGCGTCGACAATCGGTGCAATGGCATCGTAAAAATAAAGATCATCGACATCCATGTGTTCTATGAGCCAATTACTCAATCCTTGAGCCGTTAAGGGTCCAGTAGCAATGAGGGTGATTCCTGTTTCAAAAGGCTGATGGACTTCTTGCCTTTGAATCTCAATGCGTGGATGGTTTTCAAGCGTTTCAGTCACACGATTTGAAAATGCCTCACGATCGACTGCCAAAGCCTGTCCACCAGGGACTTGAGATTGATAGCCACACGATAAGATAAGAGAGCCTAGCTCTTGGAGTTCGGATTTTAACATTCCGGGAGCTGACTCAGGAGCTTTGCTTTTAAACGTATTGCTACACACGAGCTCGGCGCAGTGTTGGGTTTGATGCGCTTCTGTCATTTTATTGGGTCGCATTTCATAGAGTGAAACAAAATAACCACGCTCTGCTAGTTGAAAAGCTGCTTCACTCCCAGCCAGTCCCGCCCCAATGATTTGAATCCGAGGTGAATTTTCAGGAGGAGGGGGCAGTCGTCTATTTTCAATCGTGTAAAAAGGCTGTTTTGACATGGGGAAGCTTTACCATATGTTTTTGCTTGGATAAAATAAGATGTGACTTCAAAAACAATATCAGATCAAATCAGTAAATTTTTATTGAAATTACAATCTTCGAAAGATGCGTCGGAGCATACGATTCGTGCCTATGAAGCAGATCTACGGCATTGGGCCAGGTTTATAGAATGCTCAAAAAAGGTTTCTTCTATCAAAGAGCTTGAGAAGCAAATTCATCCAAGTTGGTTTAGGGATTATTTTTCTCAGGGTCTTGGGTGGTCAAGAGCGACAGCTGCACGTAAGTGCGCTTGTTTACGTTCTTTTTTTAGATGCCTAGCAGATCAAGGAAGTTTGAGTCGAGATCTCACTGGCTATCTTCCTCGAATCAAAGTCCCTCAGAAACTCCCTCGTTTTCTAACGATCGAGCAAGCTTTGAAGCTTATTGAGCTTCCTAAGAAACACAGTTTTTTAGGATCAAGAGATCGTGCCTTGTTTGATTTACTCTATGGAGCGGGCCTTCGAATCTTTGAGGTGACTGAGATTCAACTGCAGCATCTGGATTTTCAAAGTCGATGGATCACCGTTTTAGGGAAAGGAAAAAAGGAGAGACGTCTGCCGTTAAGCGACCTCATGATTCATTCGATTCAAAACTATCTCAACTATCGAAAAAAAGAAGCAAGCCCTGATCATCAGGCTTTATTCATTAACTACCGCGGACAGCCCCTCAGTAGTCGAGGCGTCTCTAAGATTTTAGCAAAATATCTAGTTCAGCTCCGTGTTCAGGAGCCAGATTTCAACGAAAAGGGAGTCTCCCCACATTCGCTTCGCCATAGTTTTGCCACTCATTTGCTTTTAAGCGGAGCTCACTTAAAATCAATTCAAGAACTCCTAGGTCATGCCCAGCTCTCAACAACCGAGCGATATACTCATGTAGATTTTGAAACCCTCAGTGAAGAGTACCGAAAGGCAAAACCTATGAAATTCAAATTCTAAGATCTCTTGGGATCTGATAAGACTAAAACTAAGTCATGGAACAACTCGTTGAATTTTTAATGGGACTCGATGGAGTCACTCCCTACCTCATTGTCTTTACGATTTTGCTTGCGTGTGGATTAGGGCTTCCCATTCCAGAGGACATCACACTTTTTGCTGCGGGTCTTGCGGCCTATTATGGAAATGCCAACCATCATGTCATGGTAGCCGTATCCTTTATAGGTGTGATGATTGGAGATAGTTTTGTGTTTTTTTTAGGGAGTCGATTTGGACCCAAGTTGAAAAAGCGATGGCCTTTTCGAACGTACCTTACACCCGAAAGAGAAGCATTTGTGAAGCAAAAACTCCATGAACATGGAAATAAGTTTATTTTTGCAGCTCGTTTTATGCCGGGACTAAGAGCGCCTATCTTTTTTACTTCTGGACTTTTGCATCTGCCGTTTCGAGTCTTTTTTTTCTATGATGGCCTGGCGGCGCTTTTAAGTGTCCCTTTAATTGTTTACTCGCTTTATTATTTTGGGGATCAAGTCGATCGTGTGATTGAGATCATTCGAGATGCACAGCACGGTATTTTATTCGTGATTTTCGCGGTCATAGCTATTGTCGTGGCCAAATGGTTTTGGAAGAAAAGGGCTGAGACGAAAGCATCATGAAGTTTTGGGCCATCACCTTTCTCACGTTTATGACTTACCTAGGAACTGCTCCAGTAGAGGCAATGCCGCAGGGAATGTCAGAAGAAGTGAAAGTCAAGAAACTCAGTGCTAGCAAGCGTCTCATGATTCCAAATTTAGAAAAATTGCAAAAAAAAGAACGTTCTTCAGAAAGAAGAATGGTCATGGACTGGTGCCAAAATCTAAGGCGTGAAATGAAAAAGTTTGGCTGGAAGCTTGATCCATGTCGTCTAAAAAACGCTCGTGTGGGTGGTCTTTCGGTGAAAGGAAAGCCTTTAGTTTATTTTGACTTAGGAGATCCAAAAGCTGAAAATACGACACTCATACTTTCAATGATTCACTCTGATGAGATCACGCCCTTATACGTTGGAATTAAGACTATTTTTTGGATTTCGAAACGAATTAAGGCAATTCCAAATACGCGACTGATCATTGCTCCTCTTGTTAATCCAGATGGGTTTTATCTTGATAAACCAACTCGAACCAATACAAGAGGGGTGGATTTAAACCGAAATTTTCATACGAGTGCTTTTAAAGAAAACGCTATTAAGATATGGAAACACCGGTATGGCGGAATTAAAAGACGTTTATCCGGGGAGGAGCCACACTCTGAGCCCGAGACGTTGTTTCAGCGACATCTAATTTTTAAGTTTCGACCGAGTAAAATATTGTCCATTCATGCGCCGTTAAACTTCATGGATTATGATGGTCCCAATGTTCTATCGCTGAAACGATTTCCGAAAGAGTACGTGAAAGAGTGTTTAAAGCTTCGTTCAAAGGTGGATGCGGTCTCTGGAGGGTTTTTTGTAGGGTCTTTAGGGAATTACGCTGGACAAGAGCGTGGCATTCCTACTCTCACGTTGGAGTTGCCCTCAGCAAACCCCAGACTTGCTGAAAAATATTGGGATAAGTTTAAAACTGGTGTGAAGGGAGTGATCCAGTTCACCGTACCTGATTACCAACCTGACCTAGGGAAAGAAGCGAGTAGTTTAGTATTAAAACGATGAAACAACCACTTGGTTTAGCATTCATCACAGCAGTATTTTTTTTAGCTCATGGAGCACTTTTGGGGCCGAGTGATGATGAGGCTTATTACTGGACATTGTCTCATCGTTGGAATTGGGGGTTTGCGTACCACCCACCCATGATCACTTGGCTCATTGGATTGTCTAGAGAGTTTTGGTCTTGGTTGCTCCCAGAGAATCATCCTTTTGTTTTGCGGTTTCCGGCAGCAGCATGCATTTTTGGAATTTTCTATTTCTCACTTTCCTGGATCAACCTACAAGCTATTAAGAAAATAAATCTCTTATGGGCATGGATGACACTTTTATCTTTTGTAGGACTTACTTCCTCAATTTGGATGAGCGTTCCCGATCTTCCTTTGTTTTTGGGTTGGAGCTTGAGTTTTTACTGTCTTTGGAGGCTTCTAACAGAATCCAAAAGACTTCCCAAGCACTACTTGGGCCTCGGGTTTGGAATTTTTGTTTCACTAATGAGTAAATTTTCAGCAATCTTGATGCTTGGATCTATCGTTCTCAGTATTCTTTTAAAATTATGGTTTGGGAGATTTAAAAAGAGTTCAAGCAAGACGGGCGGGGGAATTTTCTCAAGACTGAAAGCTCATTTAGTTTTAAATTTGAGTCGAGATGAAAAGAAGCATCTGGTTAACCTCATAAGCGTCATTTCTGTAGCTGCAGTGCTCGGAGTGATCCCTAGTTTGCTGTGGAATTTGGAAACACATTGGGGGCCTTTGAATTATCAGCTTGAAGGAAGACATCAAGGAAGCGAGTTTTCTCTAAAAAGAGGGCTTGGGTTTTGGCTGGCTCAAAGCTTGCTTTTTGGCCCCGTTTGGATAGGGCTTTTCTTTCAGTTTTTGACTCAAGCATTTAAAAAACTGTCGTTTGATCAAGCAAGTTATACAATGACCTGGGTCTTACCACCGCTGATTTTGTTTGGACTTCAACCTTTTTTTTCTCCTTTCAAGCTTCATTGGATATTCATTGCTTTCTTCCCTGGATTGCTTTTAATTGCTTTAAAGCTTTCCAGGCAGTTGTCGGTGGGGTTTTGGATAAAAGCACAGTGGCACTTTGGAATAAGTCTTTCTTTATTTTTTATTGTTTCAATGCACTTCCCCTTGCAAAGTAAACTCATTCAATTTTTTTCAGATCAGTTTGATCCAAAATGGGATGTGACGAATGATCTCTATGGCTGGAAGCAACTTTCAAATAGAATTCCTAAAGACGCAAAAGTGGTGGGATCTCGATATCAGACCGCGTCTCAAGCTGCTTTTGCCTTGAATGCACCTGATCGCGTGACGCTGCTTCCACTCACACAAAAAGAGTTTCAAGACTGGCCTGATTTAAAATTGATTTCGAGGCGAGGCGATCATTGGGGAGAGATAAAAGAAAAGTTTTACTACGTCGCGGATCATCGCTACTTGGCTCCACCCCAATATCAAAAACAAGATTGCCAGCAACTTGATCCACTCGTCACGAGGCGGTCTGGAATTTTAGCTAAAGAAGTTTTTATCTGGTTTTGTCAACCTGAATAAAAACTCGATGAATCATTCTGTTGTAGTATCCTGCTCGGGTCTGATGTAACCTTCATACAAAGTAAGAACCGTTGCAACAACTTCCTGTGCTTTTTCTGAATTTAAGTTGTCACGAATGACATAATAAATTCGGGGGAACCCAGTTTCATCTCTGCCAATGACTGTGTCGATGTCTTTAATTCCTACAATTTTTAGGTCTCGTTCGAAATCGATACGAACTAACTCCAAGTTCTCAAGATAGTACTGCTCCATGTTAAATTCTCTAGATGCAAACTGAAACTGGAGCGTCTCCATTCTCTGTCGGTGCTCTCGGCCTTGAGTGCCGAAACCATAGAGAAGATTTCTTCGTGGGTAGATTCGAAGTTCCCCGAAAGGTTCTTTTTTGGCAAACTTACTCTCGTCGGCTATGAATGCGCTAGACGTAATACGAACAATCACAGGATCATGGGGTCGTCGATTGGACACATCGAAACTGACCGTTGCTATTTCCTCGGGATTCCAGTCTCGAGTCATGGTTTGAGGTTGACCTGTCTCAGCGTTTACGATTTCGTATGTTTTAGGAAACGCCCCCTGTGATTGGAGTGTTCGAATGAATTCGGTCGCCTCTGATTCGCCTTGAAGGATAAATTGACAAAGGTGCTCACTAGAGTTTGCCATCGCAGCTAGGTGAAAAGCAAAAATGTGCAAACCTAATGTCAAGAGTAGTGTTAGAAAAATCTGTTTTATAAAAAATAAACCATCGCTGAATCGGGGCATCGTGACTCTCTTCCATGAAAATCTATTAACGTAGCGTAACCTCACCAATTTAAAACACCCAGGAATTAACATGGTGCTTCTTGCGACACAATGAAAATAAATAATAAGACTAGAAATAATCTCTGGATTTTGGCTTGATGGTTGAAAGGAGCGTTGGTTTTATTAATTTGTGCAACACCAAACCCGCAGTCTATCAATGAACTAAGTTGATAGAGGAAAGTGTAGTGAAAGGAAACGATCTCCAAATAAGCTTAGTCTCTCGTCAGTGTCTGGGGGTTCAGAGCTATTTTATTGAATTAAATTGGATAAGATCATTACGGATCCAGTAATTTATTTGCGGGTGAGATTTTAAAGAGACCTTGAACCAGTTATTTTCCCAGTCTTTCAAAACAAGTGGTTCATGGGAGTGAATCGTTTTTTCCACTGAATAGTCCAGACCTGGTCCTGATCGAAGATTCACCGCAAAGACTCTAGATCTTAACGTAATGGGCTGATAGATTTTCTGTGTGCGATAAACCACTTTAGAACGGCGTTCTTTCATAGCTGCATTTGGGTTGCCCTCTTTTGAGTGGCCTTCATCTAAAATAGCTGGTTTTTGGGGAGCAGATGAGGCTTCGTTTATCTCATCGTGCAGTTGAGCTGAGGTTTCTTCTTTTTTAAAAGTGGAAATGCCTTGCAAGATCTTATTTCTATCATCTGAGTCATTATGATGAGATTGTTGAGACTTTGAGTTTCTTGCCTGATTCCAAAGCGCATGGCCTTCAATTAATAAAAAAGTACCACTAAATAAAGCCATGGCTGCAGCTGCACCAATGGCAACAGGTAGCCATCGAGATTGAGAAATTTTTCTTGAGGAGGTGGCTCTTTCGCCTTGGACTTGAGAAAATATTTCACCTGAGGCTTCCATGCTCGGATTGATTGATTTGAGTGATTTTGCGATTTCTTGAAGCGATTCAGCTTTTCGAGAGGCGTCTTTGATTTGGTCTAAGTGAGATTGTGCTGATTTACTTAAAAGAAGATTTTCAGGGCCTGTTGGAAGATGAACTTGAGCTTGTGCTGGAGGACGATTCACTTTCATAGATCGCTGATCTGATTTTCTAACAAGTGAAAATCCACCACACTGATAACAACGCATGAATGACCAACCCCCTTCGGTCTGATCATCTTTGATTGCAAGTGGTGTACGACAATGAGGACAGCTCCAGCGCATGAATAGCTCCTTATATAAGGATCACCGAATTTAGGGGTTTCTCGCAATGGGTAGATGCTGCCTAAGGTTTGTGACAGAGTCTACTGTCACAGGTGGTTATCTTGACGGATTTGGAGTCAGAGAACTGACGTTTTGTTTAGCTTTAATCGTTTCTTTTGATGGTAGCTTTGACTCAATTTTTTTTGAGTCGTGGTTAGGATGACTGTCAGCTGTCTGAGAAATAGAATCTGAGTCCCATGGAATATAGTCGATCCCTGGATTGAGAATACGAATCACAACTCGTCTATTCTTACTCAGGTTCTGTTCTACCCATTGGCCTGACGGTGAGCGATTTGGGACCATGGGGCGAGTTGATCCAAATCCAATCGGCATGAGCTGCTCCGGCTGAAAACCCTCATCGAGAAACAGTCGTACTACCTTTGATGAACGAGCACCTGAGAGCTCCCAGTTTGAAGGATAGTTGCCTGATAAAATGGGCTGTGAGTCGGTGTGTCCTTCTACAACGATCTTATAAGTTTGCTCTCTTTTTATTTGATCCTTTTTAACCCCTTGAATAAGCTTTCGAAGTACCTTTCTTCCTGGAGACTTAATATAAGCACTGAGAGAGTCAAAAAACACAGTAGACTCAAAAACCACTGAAACACCACTTGCATCGCTCATTACGACTGCTTCTTTATCAATGCCTTCTTGTTCTAAGATCTGAGTAACAAACTTAGCTAATTGTTTATTAGGGGATTCATAATCTCCCCCAAAGTGCTTGGAGACTTCCTCTTTGGCTTTCTCAAACTTTGGTGCTTGAAGCGTCGACATGCTAAACATCATGATAAAAAAAGCACAAAGAAGCGTCATCATGTCAGCGTAAGAAATTAACCAATTGGACTCGTCAACCTCAGCGGGTTCATGATCTTTTTCTCGATCTGGCCCTTTGAGAGGTTCCTCTTCTTGATCCCCTGCTTTTTTTTTGTTTTTTAAAAAACTCAAAGGTGACATTTCAGTTTCCTAAGCTGCTTTTCTTTCAACTCTTTCACCTGGCGCTAGGAAAGAATTAAGATTCTCTCGCATTGTCATCGGGTTTACTTGAGCTTTTAAGAGGACTGCGCCTTCAATAATCATTCTTCTCAAGTCCATTTCTTCTTTAGTGCGCTCTTTCAAGTTTTCTGCAATTGGAAAAAAAACAAAGTTGGCCAATGCAATTCCATACAAAGTTCCTACGAGTCCAATAGACATTGCAGGACCAATGAGTTTTTCAGCTCCGGGTTGCCCTAAATTTTGTAAAAGTGCAATCATGCCTAAAGTCGTTGCTAGGAGACCAAATGCCGGAGGAAAGCGCCCGATGGTTTGAAACATATTTGCTTCATGCATATAGCGGTTTTCCATGGTTTTGACCCGCTGCTCAAGGACTTGTCTAATCTCTCGTTGAGAAAGCACGCCATTTCCAACGAGCTCCACAGCTTCTTTTAAAAAAGCATGACTGATTCCAGCTGATAGTTCTTGTGCGGATCCCTGTCCAACATTATGTCTTCGAGACACTTCCATGAGCTGATTGATAATCGAAGTATAGTCGATTCTAGAGTGCCCTAGAACTCGAAGGAAAAAGACTTTTGTCAAAGAGATGAGTTTACTGAGTCTAAAGCTGATGCTTGCAGCAGCGAGTGTTCCGCCAATCACAATGACAATCCCATGAAAATTTAGAAAGAAAGCGTATTCCATGCCGGATTCATGGATTGATGCAACCACAATTCCCACACCAAGTAAGACTCCAAAGAAAGATGAAACATTCATAACTAGGCAGCCTCCCCTGATTCGTCTGCTTTACTCTTGAGTGCTGTTTTCCAAAGTTGGTACTGACTGATCACATAGCCATCATTAAGCTCTCTGAGTCGGTCTACTAAATCTTTAATGCATTTTTGATAAAATCGATTTTTTCGCTCGGGAGAGCTTGTCAAAAACTGATTAAAACTTTCTTTTGAAATAAAAAATAACTGACAGTCGGTAAGTGCGCGAACAGTTGCTGATCTCCCATTTTCGTCCACGAGAGACATTTCACCAAAAAAGCTACCTTCTTGGAGTTGTCCAACGTCATAGACATTCCCACTGACGGGGTTCAGTTTAAAAATTCCAACAGAGCCCTTTAATATCAAATAAAGTCCCCATGAGAGTTCTCCTTCGATCACTATATTGGCATAGGCTTCGACTCGACTAGCTTTTCCTAGCGCTATTAGCTGCGATAGCTCTTGGTCATTGAAAACACTAAAGAGTTGAATTTCTTTGAGAAGTTCTGGAGTGGGTTTAATTGATCCTACCATCCTGCAGCCCTTCCTGTTGCATCTGTAAACTCACTTGGAAGCGACTCGGTGCTAGGATTTGCCGCTAGTTCGCCAAACATTCTTTCATTTGTTTCTATAAGATTCACGACGCCATCTTTAGCCATCATTCGGATTCGATTAATGATCTTTCTTTCTATCAGGTGATAGCTATCTCGGTTTAGACTTGAGACCTGAGTAAGCTCGTCTTGAATTTCAGCAGCAAGATCTCGAGGAGACTTGTCAAAAATAGTCTGTCGAATTGCTTCAGGCGCTCCCTTAAGGAAAGCTAGGAGTTCTTCGTGCTTTAAACCTAACACAACTACAAGAAG
>CAYLWK010000073.1:0-2968 GCA_964387255.1 uncultured Oligoflexia bacterium | reverse complement strand
TAACAACATAGGAAACTCCTAAGCAAGCTTTCATAGCTTATGCCCAAGCTGGCTTCCAAGCAAACTCCCAAGCAAACTCCCAAGCTGGCTTCCATAGCAAAAACCTTTCTTTACAATATCACCTTTGTTACAATGCGAGCCAAAAAACTTTGTAAAAATGCTTCCCACAAATCTCTATCTGCCGTGAACCACTGATCAAGTTGTTGATCTGAAATTCCCATCCATGGAGCTCTTAAAAAGGTCGCCATTGAGAGTCGGTTCTGTGGAAAAAACCAGCTCACAATAAAAGAAGCAAGTTCACGAACTCTTGGGTCTTCCCAAAAAAGCCCTCCACTTCCGATCGCCAGGGGAATTCCCTCAGACGAAAGCGCTTGAATCCAATGCTCGCTCCCTCGAATTCGCTTTAGCAAAAGAACACGATCAGAGTAACTTTCATTTTTTCTTTCCACTTCATTCTTTAAAGCACGGGCAAATTCAGCCGGAGATTGAATATCCCATCGCTCAAGAGATTCTTCCGATTCCTCTTCCACTTCTTTCTTGGGCACTAAAGAATGATAGGCCATTCCCGATGCCTCAAACGGACGTTCACTGACTTGATTCACAAACTCAATAATCTTAGGGTGAGATCGAAAATTCCAGTCCAAGCTGACCTGAACTTGCATCTTCTCACACCATTCTTCGAAAAGAGAAACATCAGCATCTCTAAAACGATAAATAGACTGCTTTGGATCTCCCACGACACAAAGATTTTGAAATCCCGGTCGTGCGATTGATCGAATAATTTGAGCTTGAATTGGATTGGTGTCTTGAAACTCGTCGACAATCATCAAATCAAATTTTCTATGATAATAGGATCGCACTTCCTCAAAGGATAAAATCGTTTTGGCATGAGTTTCCAAATCATCAAAATCCAAAACACCTTGTTTGACTTTGGAACGATTGAAAAAATCAATCGCATGAGCCGAAACAACTCCAAGATCATAAGTCTCTTGGTCTTTACTTTTCATAAGTGCATCGATCACCCCAAAACTCTGAAGCGACTTTACTCGTTGAATGAGATTCATCAACTCGCCTCTTGACTCCCGTGTCAAAAGACGTTGCAAGGAAGATTCTACTTTGTCGGGAGCTGCTTCAAACCAAAGCCTTTCGAGCGTCTGGTCCCAAAGCGCTTTCGATTCTGTTTCATTTAGTATTTTCTCACCCCCATCGCAATCTGCCTTTTGCGGGAAGTCTTCAATCACAGATCGACAAAGTCCGTGTATCGTTGCTACACGATGTTGGTAGACATCTGTAAAACTTGAAAAGCGATCAAATAAATCTCTCGCAGAACGTTCAGTAAATGAAACAGCGCAGATTCGAGCGGAAGGATTTTTTTCTAACAAGACTCGACATTTTTCAATGACCGTGGTGGTCTTTCCTGAACCTGCTCCTGCGACAACGGCAAGGCTTTGATTCCAGGTTTCAATGACTTTTTGTTGCTGAGGAGAGGGCTTCATCTTTGGAAGCAATATCACATTCTGGATGCTGATGCTGAGCCCGAATCACCGTTTTGATGTTCCCACGAACATTAAAATCACCCACAATCTCGATCTCCCAAGGGTCCAAGAGAGTCACTAGGTCATCTAAAATTCGATTCACTACATCCTCGTGAAACACACCTTCATTACGAAACTGATTGATGTAAAGTTTTAAGCTCTTTAACTCAACACAATAGCGCCGAGGCTGATACTTGATGTGAATCGTGGCGAAGTCAGGAAACCCCGACATCGGGCAAATACATGTGAACTCCGGACAAGTGAACTCAACCCAATAGCGTCGGGACTGGGTACGATTCTCAAATCGCTCAAGCTTGTTTTGCTCTAAAAGCGCTTTCCCATCAGCTCGCTCAGAAGTCAGTGTCCAGTTCTTAAATGATTCCTTTGATGATTCCATCATGAGCATTACTTAACCTATTCTGTTAGATTTTGGAACTCATTGAAGATGAAGAATTTGCTTCCAGTTTCACAGGATTGGAGAATCGATCAAATCCAGGAACCTCTTCACAACGATTTCGCTTCACTTGGTTAAGCACGGAGCTGAGCTTGGGCCGATTGCGAATCATTAATTTTTCTCGAATTTGATTTGGCTCGATTTCCGCAACAAAAACACTTCTTCTCAACCAACGTCGTCGATCAAGCTTTTCACGTTGAAACACAATAAAGACTGGCTTTTGCTGTGATAGGCATCGGCCAATGAAGGCTCTTGATTTAAAAAGAAGCCCCTTGGTTCGATGATGTCTCACTTGTCCTGGATAGACGAAAACGGTTTTAAAGCGACCATCTGCACGAGTGAGAAAGAGCTGTTTTGGTTCTTCGCACTCTTTTTGACTGACATCACAGGGATGGGCCTCAAAAAGAAAGTACGGCAAAAGCTTTGTTTTATTTTTACCAAAATCAACCCTGGCCACCGGTTTCAGCTGATGGAAGTGAGTGGTTAACTCATGCTTTGGATTGAAAAATCGAACCAAACCTGCATCAATTTTTTCAATTGAATAGGACTGAGGATCATTCTGAACTTCGAGCTCTGGGGACTTTGAATTGTCTTTTAACTTCGTTTTGGACTGGCTCTCTGAAAGAGAAGTCACTCGACCATGAGCCTCTAAACTGTAAGCGAAGGAAACAGCCTTCAGTGCACTGCCCCCTAAGACCAGCAGCCCCATTAAACTGCAAAAAAACCCTATGCTTCTTCCAGAATCTGAAACCATCTCCCCGCGAAGCTATCAAAATTTAAAAAAAATGCGATGAAGGAACAGAGATTTTAATTTCAATCATTACAATTTTGAAATAAATCCCATAAATGGAGGCGAATATTCTGTAAAATTCTGTATCACTACAGTTTACAATGCGCAGTGAATCCGGGGACCCAACTATGCGACCCCGGTCAGACGGGCATGTTTTCGCAGAAGCCGGTATCACTGTAGATATCTGGT
>CAYLWK010000072.1:0-7263 GCA_964387255.1 uncultured Oligoflexia bacterium | reverse complement strand
TCAATTGATCCAATCCAAAATGATCCTCCCGCACCGAATCGTACCTTCCAAACTAAACAGTTTAAGTCACCTAAAGTAGTTGACTCCTAGACAATGACAATGACTTTATGGGTCTACCTCATCATGCTCTTGGTTTCAACGTCCGATATGCATTTTGAAGACCATGATGAGATCCATTTTGCATTTAGTTTTAGCCACTTGCGTTGTCATTGGCACTGGAATCCTTTTAGGCACACAAGCCGTGTCCAATGCCCCCGATTTTTTGTCAGGGTCAGGCGATTCAATTCGCTATATGGATCAAATCGAGAAAGAAACATTCCTCGTGGAAGAAGTTTCGTCTGAGGACTTTCAAAAAAATGAAAAACTCGATGGGCTTCAATTTGATCGATTGACGAAAGCCGAATTGAAATCACTCTCGGATCAAACAGCAGAGTTTCAACGTTACTCAGACGACAAAATGAAGATTCCAGAAAAAGCACGCTATCTCACAGACTGCCTAAAAAACCCCAATGAGAATTTCTATTGCGAGTTCTTAGTAAGATCAGGCACGACTATCCGCTTGAGGCAGAAATCTGTCTCAAATCGTATTCATCGAAAAGAAACTGCCAAAGCTTTTCGAAATGCTGAGCTTGATTACTTGAACGATCTTTCCAGAAGAGATTTATTTCGAGGGCTCAGATACCTACGTAGTTGGAAAGAGATGCAACCTACAGCGAAAGCACTTCTTAGTGAAGATAAATGTCGAAACACCCACCTCTATACGGTAGTCGGTGTCGAGTCGGAGTCTTACTTTCCAGAGCCTGAAAATCAGAAAATAACGAAGGCACTTTTTCGAAAAAATATCGACTGTTATTTAGAAACTGATGTTGCAAAAACAGACTACTTCAAACGAGTCCTATTTCGACATGCCCTTTTTAGTATCCAAAAAGGTGAATGTGAAATCATTCAACCCCATCTGGAGATTCTTGGAAATGAAAAAGGTGGAGACTTTGTCACACGCGCTCTTTATTGGAATGCGCATTGTGCTTATGAAAAAAACCAAATGAAGAAGTTTGAAGTACTCAAAGCTCGACTGATGAATGCGAATCCACTGGGGTATCACAATATCAGTCTTCAAAAAGGACAAGTTCTGGAAATATTAAAGCTCATTGAAAGTCATAGGTCCCCTTCCTTTAGGTTTCGCAGTGAACTGTCACATCAGCTCAATCGTGCAGTGAGAGCGGCAGAGATGAGTCTTCGAATGGATGCTCCTGAGCTCACCGCAAAGATTCTCTACCGGTATAAATCAAGAATTTTCAATTCAGAAAACCGGTTTCAACTTTATGTCGCTTTTTTAAGCTTTCGAGCAAATAGTCCCATCCTAAGTTTTCAACTCTTAAGTCGTTTGTTTCGACGAGACCCTAAGCTCATCACGAAGGAAACGCTTCAGATTTTCTATCCTCTGAAATATTTTAAAACACTCTGGGCACATCGAAAGAAAATTGATCCTTATTTTGCGGCTTCACTCATTCGCCAAGAAAGTGGGTTTCAAGCAGACATTCGATCCCCAGCAGGCGCATTGGGGCTCATGCAGCTTATGCCACGTACTGCGAGGTCAATGGCAAAAGTTTCTCGTTGGCAAATTTTGAAACCTAAAACGAATATTCGCTTAGGAGTTCGTTATCTTTCCAAAATGCTGAATCGTTTTGGGGGCGATGCTGAACTTGCGCTCGCAGCTTATAACGCAGGGCCTCATAATGTAGAAAAGTGGATTCGACGCTACTCGATGAAAAATCGAATGCTTTTTATCGATTTAATGCCGTTTTCAGAAACAAGAAATTACGTTTCTCTGATCGCCAGGAACTATTTTTGGTACACCGGGCTTTATTCCAACAAAAGGATTAGCCTTCAATTGAACCAAGGGAGATCTTTGGCGTCCGAAAGTGATTCGATTCGCTTCCCAAGCATTCAGTCGATTGGCGTCTTTCCAAAAGCACTGGAAAAAAAAAGTCCAGAATAAGGCCCTCAGTGGCATTTATAAAAAATGAAGAACCTTTAGACCAATAAATGGAATTATTTTCCATCCTCTGAAGTAGGCTCTCCTGGAAGGGGTTCAGGAGGATTTGCCTTGATCTCAGATTCGATCCAATCAATGGTGTTTAATAACTCAGTGCCATGATCTCGATCGCCCGGCATTTCTTGATCTGAGAATACGCGTTTCATGACCGCTTGAAATTCTTTTCTCAATTGTACTAACGCCGGTTGCGCCTCTGCTCCCATATAACGCAAACTTTTTAAGATCACATCATGCGTGCGTCCTTCTTTTCTAAGTGGAAATCCACGCTCTTGAGGAATATTCATCACTTCCATGAGGATCTCTAACAGAATCCTGGCGGAGTTAGATTTAGAATCTAGCCCACCTTCATCTTCACTAGAGAGCATTCGAGTTGCAGCAAGCACCGCTTGAACTCGATCTGCATCTAATTGGCGTGCGTCTTGAAAAATTTCACGAAGATGAGGAACTGAGGTTTCTCCAAACCCCCTCATTCCTAATGCTTGTTGGAGCACTGACTTCAAATCGTAATAGGGAGTCGATGGATCATTGGGACGCATGGCAATGTTTCCAAGAAGTTGAATTAGTTCTGGAATGATGATCTCAGCATTGGAATGAAGTTCCACTGGAAGAGAAGAAAGCGCTAGGATGGCTTTTTTCTGATCACTGAGGGCTTTGCCTACCCGAACCACTCGAATCAATGCCTTCACGGTGTCTGATGGGTTGTTACCTAAGGTTTCAGGCAATCTTTGAATAATTTCATTTGTAAGACGACTGAATTGGTGTTCATCGTTTGATGGGTGGGCTTGATTGAGTTCCTGAACGAGGATGTCCATTTCCATCATCGGTTTCGTTTCATTTGTGGAGGAAGAAACAAACTCGGACGAGCTCTGAGCGGGGGAACATCCAGTAAGCCCCAAAGACCAAAGTCCAAAAACAAAAATGAGTGTCAATGCCCGATTCCTTTGGCTCTTAGAATACTTTTTATTAAGATCTGTGATGAGTGTCATTTTTCCTCCCCATAACAGTTTTCAAGTGGATCCAATCAACGGAAGATCCAACGAAAGCTGTTTTTTAATATCCATCAAATCAATCTTGATAGACGCCTCTTCTAAGGTGTTTCCTGTGACAGTCACACTTAGAATATTTTTCAATTGTAATGATCAAATGAGATCCGCCCCGTACCCGACGATTCTATAATTCTCATCTGAGCAGTCAAATAAAATCACCAGATTTTAAGAGAAATGGTTCTCATTTAAAGCTGCATGATTTAAAACATAAAGAAGACAAGGAAGGGGTCTGGATTTATGTCGACGCTACTTCATGAGCTTTTTCACTGGGGACAGCAGTTCCCTGACGCGCCTGCACAGAGATTTAAAGAAAGTGGAAGCTGGAAAACGATCACAGCACGTGAGTATGCTGACCGTGTTTATTACATGGCGAGTTATCTCGAATCACAAGGGTTTCAAGCAAGTGATGTGAGTGTGATTTTTGCGTATAACTCTCCCGAATGGGTGCATGTTGACCTCGGAATGGTTCTTCTGGGTGGGAAGTCCAGTGGCTTGTATCCCAACTCAAGTCTTGCAGACATTCAATACATATTAAACCACACTCAAGCGAAGGTCTTGGCTGTTCAGAATCGAGATTACTACCTCAAAATCACAGGACCAAATGAAGAAAACCCTCTTCCTAATCATATCGAGAAAGTCATCGTGTTTGATGGGGACACAAGTATGTCATCCAAAGCAGTTGCCTATGAAGAGGCAATCGCTCTTGGTAAGAAAAGCGCTGCGGATAAAAATCCAAAACGATTTTTAGATCGACTCGATAAGGATGCAGGTTCATTTCTTGTTTATACTTCGGGAACGACAGGTAGCCCAAAAGGAGTGATGGTTTCATTGGATAATCTGGGTTTTGTTTCTCAGGGGGCGATTAATGTTTGGGACTTACCGGTAGGAGAAGGTGATTTATTTTCTTTCTTACCTCTATGTCACGTAGCTGAAAAAGAACATGGAATTGGTGTTGGTATTTTAGGTCATTTCTGTGTCAGTTTTTGCTCTACGTTTGAAAACTTAGCGACTGAGATTGTTGAAATTCAACCAAAGCTTTTACTTTCTGTGCCCAGACTTTGGGAAAAAATGATGGAAGGCGTAAAGAAGAAGCTAGATCAAGCTCCTGCCACGAAGAAAAAGCTTGCCCATTGGGCGATGGGCGTGGCTCGCCATTATATGAATGAAAAAATTAAAAGTGGTGGATCTGTGGGTTTGTCTGATGTGATTCAGTACCGACTTGCGGATCGGTTAGTGCTTCGAAAGGTTAGACATGCTTTAGGGTTAGCGAAGGCAGAGCTCACTGCTTCTGGAGCTGCAGCCCTTTCTCCTCATGTGGTGGAGTGGTTTCGTGGCCTAGGGCTTAGGATCTTAAACACCATGGGGCAATCAGAGTGTGCGGGCGCCTATACGTATGAAGATCTAAAGAACGAAGGAATCGGCACTTGTGGAGTGCCACTTCCCGGGGCTGAAATAAAGATCGCACAAGATGGAGAAATTCTGACTCGTGGAAGGCATGTGTTTAAAGGGTATTATAAAAACGAAGAAGCTACGAATGAAGTACTTCGAGAGGGCTGGCTTCACACCGGAGATCTGGGTGAGTTTAATGAAAAAGGACATTTGGTCATTCGAGGACGTAAAAAAGAAGTCATGAAGACCTCAGGTGGAAAGCTTGTTGCTCCACTCCCCATTGAGGAGAAAATCAAACAATGTGATTTTATAAGCCAGGTTTGTATGGTGGGAGATGGGAAAAAATACTTCTCTGCACTCATCACATTGACTGAAGAAACCATCGAGCAGCTCAAAGATCGGCCAGAGGCAGTCGAAAATGATCTTGTGGTCGTGGATTCGAAAATCATAGAGCCCATTCAGCGACAAATAGAGAAGGTCAACGCACAGCTTGCAAACTATGAAAAAGTGAAAAACTTTACTGTTTTAGCAAAAGAATTTTCTATCGATGCGGGAGAAATGACTCCAACTATGAAAATGAAGCGAAACGTGGTGGAAGAGCATTATAGCGAGATCATCGATAAAATGTATGCTAGCTCTGAAAAAGCAGCTGGATAGACGAATCTTGAATCACTGTGTCTGACTAAATTTAATTTCAGGATAATGGTTTTGAGCCCACTGTAATGCCCATGGGGTTTTAAACAAGACCACCGGCTTTTCATCGCGATCTAAGACACATTTACTATCGCTGCGGCCTTCAAAAACCGATAAATTCAAATCATCTCCGGAAATCCAGCGCGCAACCGTGAAGGGTAGGGGGTCCAAACGCACTTCAGTGCTATATTCCATTTTGAGTCGTTCTTTTAAAACCTCAAACTGAAGGACACCCACTGCACCGAGAACGGGGTCTTTATCACCTAAGCCAACTTGGGAAAAAACCTGAATCACACCTTCTTCAGATAATTGCTCAAGCCCTTTTTTAAGTTGCTTTCGTTTCATCGGATCTTTGATTTGGACTGACACAAATTGCTCAGGAGAGAACCGAGGGATTCCGGAGTACTCGAGAGGTGATCCAGTGCAAAGTGTGTCGCCGATTCTTAGATTTCCAGTCGTATCGACCAGACCGACAATATCACCAGGAAACGCTTCTTCTACGACCACGCGCTCCTGAGCGAAAAAATGAAGGGGGCGGCTTAGTTTCATTTTCTTTTCAGTTCGTGTGTGGTGCACCATCATGTTTTTTTCAAAATGACCTGAGCATATCCGCATAAATGCCACTCGATCACGATGACGAGGATCCATATTGGCTTGGATTTTAAAAACAAAGGAGGAAAATTCAGGGTCTCCTGGATGGACTTGCTTGAGAGAGCTCTCTCTTGGTTGAGGGGCAGGAGCAATTTTTACAAAGTCGTTTAAAAAAGTCTCCACTCCAAAGTTATTCATTGCGGAGCCAAAGAACAAGGGCGTGAGTTCTCCTTTTAGGATTCGCTCCTGATCATAGGCATCTCCAGCGACATCAAGAAGCTCAATTTCTGCCATGAGCTGATCATAAATCTCTTCAGACTCGGCAATGGTCTTAAGCTTGGGGTCATCGATTCCAGAAAGAGGTGTGGATGTGATTTTTTGTGTGGCGTTGGCTGTTTTTGCTGCTTGATAGAGCACCACTTTTTCATCATGTCGAGAATAGATCCCCTTAAAACGATCACCCATACCAATCGGCCAATTCATCGGGCAAGATCGAATTCCTAAAACCTTCTCAAGCTCATCTAAAAGATCAATGGGTTCCTTTGTCGGACGATCCATTTTATTGATGAAGGTAAAGATCGGAATGCCTCGCATTCGACACACTTCAAAGAGTTTGATGGTTTGAGGTTCAACCCCCTTCGCACCATCAATCAACATCACCGCACTGTCGGCTGCCATGAGAGTTCGATAGGTGTCTTCAGAAAAGTCTTTATGCCCTGGGGTGTCCAAAAGGTTGATGCAACAGCCCCCGTACTCAAATTGAAGCACACTCGCACTGATAGAGATCCCTCGTTCTTTTTCGATGTCCATCCAGTCCGAAGTCGTGTGTCGTTGGTTTTTCTTGGCTTTCACGGCTCCTGCGAGATGAATGGCCCCTCCATACAGAAGCAGTTTCTCAGTAAGGGTCGTTTTACCGGCATCCGGATGGGAGATGATCGCAAAAGTCCGCCTCATGCTCGCTTGTCTTTTGACTTGGCTTTCAGTGACTGGCACTGATCCACTCCCTCTGGGTCCTCAAAGACCTCAAAATGTTAACGCGCTTAGTTACTACTGGGATCCTACCGAAAGGATCATTGGCATCAGGAATCGTGGCGCGCATTCCTACTCGGCAAAGATAGGTTTGATACCATGAAAAAAGTAGGAACCGTAGCCCTCGTTGTGAACAAAGATGGCAATCAAATAGAGCTCATTGACGCATTTTCTGACGATCAGGAAATTGAACTTCTTGAAAAAGCCTTTTCAGATGGAGAAGAAGATCCGATTGAAATGGTCTACCAATTACGAGAAAAAGCCCTCAAAGAAGATGAAGAGTTTGGAGACTATGTGGAGGAGCTTTTATCTTACCCTTTTCTAAGCCCTCAGATTCAAGATCATGGATTAAACTGGCTTCGATCGAAAATGAAAATCGAGGAATATCGAAAATCTGAAGAAGAAGCCACACAAGTCATTGCTGAGCACGCATTAAAAATTTATCAAGTAGATCAGTCG
>CAYLWK010000071.1:0-10242 GCA_964387255.1 uncultured Oligoflexia bacterium | reverse complement strand
TTTTGAGACGAAAGCTCCGCCCAGGACGCTTGAGCATGACGAGATTTTTCCATCATCTCTTGGATTTGCTCTGCACTGGGATTTTCGGGATTCGAAGATGAACGTGACTCAACGGTTGATTCCATACCCATTCTCTACCTTATTTTTCTTGGATTCCAAAATTGACTTGAGTTAGAACAGACAGCGCTATGCATTATGATATTTTAGTCATTGGAGGTGGTCACGCCGGAGCCGAAGCGGCTTATGCTGCTGCAACCATGGGATGCCGCGTTGGGATGGTGACCCTTAATCCTGATAAAATTGGTTTTATGTCATGTAATCCTGCGATTGGGGGGCTTGCCAAGGGCCAATTGGTCAAAGAGATTGACGCGCTGGGAGGATTGATGGGGATGAACGCGGATGCCTCTGGAATTCAATTTCGGAGATTGAATCAAAGTAAAGGCCCAGCAGTACGATCCTCGAGAGCACAGTGCGACAAACTTTTGTATTCAAAAAACCTAAAAGCTAAAATCCAAAGTCATCCCGCGATTGAGGTGATCTCTCAAGAAGTTGTTTCTATCCAAGCACAGAAATATCGCGTTGCGTCAGTTCAAACAAAAGATGGCTCTGAGATAAAGACTCGATGCGTTATCATTACCTCTGGAACTTTCTTAAAGGCAGTCATGCATACCGGAGAAACACAAGAACATGGGGGTCGAGTGGGGGATCCAGCTTCGTTGGGCTTGAGTGACAGCCTCTTAGCATTCGGCTTTCGCTTGAGGCGGCTTAAAACAGGCACGCCACCACGTCTTCATCGTGGGTCCATTGACTGGGAAAAAACAGAAACCCAGTTCGGAGACGCGATTCCCATTCCATTTTCTTTTTATCGGGCTCCAAACCCATTTCCCTACTTGGAACAAATTTCTTGTCACATCACGTACACTCACGAAAAAACTCATGAAATCATCGAAAAAGCATTTGATCGGTCCCCCATTTTTACAGGTCAAATCAAAGGCGTAGGGCCTCGTTATTGTCCTTCGATTGAGGACAAGGTTTCTCGATTTCGTGAGAAATCAAGGCATCAGATTTTTCTAGAGCCCGAAGGCCATGGCGTGGAGGATGTTTATGTGAATGGTGTTTCCACCAGTTTGCCTTCCGAGGTGCAAGAAGCCTTTATTCGAACCATTCCAGGGCTAGAAAAAGCAAGGTTTCTACGCTTTGGGTACGCGGTAGAATATGATGCTGTGGATTCAAGGCAGTTAAAACGAACCTTTGAATCTAAAGATATTGATGGTCTTTTTACAGCAGGGCAAATCAATGGAACCTCAGGCTACGAAGAAGCAGGAGCTCAAGGGCTGATTGCGGGTATTAATGCCGCCTTAAAGGTAAAAAATCAGCCAGAATGGGTTTTAAATCGCTCTCAAGGCTATCTAGGCGTATTGGCTGATGATTTAACACTCACAGGAAGTGATGAACCATACCGAATGTTCACGTCACGAGCTGAGCACCGCCTGCTCCTTCGTGAAGACAATGCAGATGCCCGACTTACCCCCTTGGGCCGGCAGTTAGGCTTGATTTCAGATGAGGTTTGGGCTCAATTCAATCAAAAATGGGAAAAAATTGAGAAATTAAAAGAAAAACTCCACCAAACTTACGTGTTCCCCGTGGAACATCACCAAAATTTTTTCAGATCTCGGCAAATGCCAGATATTAAAGACCGATTAGCATTATTTGATCTTTTAAAGCGTCCCAAAGTAACCATCAAGTCTCTTTTGGAGATTTCTCCCGATCTAGGACTGTCAGATTCCCCGATTTCTGAACAAGTAGAAATTCAAGCGAAGTATGAGGGCTACATCCGACGAGATCGACAGCTCTTGATGGGCATTGAGAAAAATGAAAATCAAAAAATTCCGCTCGACTTAAACTTCAACCAAATCCACGGGCTCTCCAATGAGGTCCGAGCGCGACTCCTTGAAACCAGACCAGAGACCCTGGGACAACTTTCTCGAATCCAAGGCGTTACTCCAGCGGCAGTGGCTTCAGTCCTTATTTTTTTGAAAATGAAGGACAAAAAAGCACCTGAAATGACAAAAAAACAAAAAAGAAAGCAACGAGTGACGAAATATCTGGAAGACACGGCGCATTTGAGGATAGAAAAGCAAAACCATGCAAACAGCGCCCGATTCCCCTCAGTTTAAAGCCATTTTAGAAGAACAACTAGCCCTTGCGGATGAAGAGATCATCGATAAGTTGGTCTCGTTTCGAGAAAAACTTTTAATTGAGAATCAAAGACAGAATCTTACTCGAATCACAGAGCCTCAAGCGTTTTTGGATCAAAATCTGATTGATGTTCAGGAACTTTTGACTTCTGGATTTTTAGATTATCCTGCCTTGGATTTAGGTTCAGGAGCCGGCATCCCTGGCCTAGTAGCCGCTCTATTTGAATCAAATCCTTGGGTCTTGGTGGAATCTGAGAAAAAGAAGGCAGAATGGCTGAAGCGAGTTGCATCTGAGCTCAAGCTCAGTCATGTCCAGGTTTTTCCAGGAAGAGCGGAAAAGTACCTAGCGGTGAATGCGGTTTCATCGGTGGTCGCAAGAGCGGTTGCCCGAATTGATCGAATTTTTAATTGGCTTGAGAAGTGTTCCACGTGGAACAGCTTGATTTTACTAAAAGGCCCCGCTTGGGATGAAGAGTGGAGTGCATTTCAGAAAAAAAAGAAATCGGAATTGGTTGAAATTAAAGGAGTGCATGAGTACTCAATTGGAGACGATAAAATTAAACGTGTCATCGTTCGTGTCGAACGAAAAGACTAAGAAGAACGACCTGAACCTATTGAGTTGACGCTATGTATCATTATTTTGAGTACTCATTTTGAGTTTAGGAAAAGACTCTTAGTTTATTTAAATCAATTCAACATAAAATAGACTGGCCGGATTAAGTTTGACTTGATCCCTTGAATATTCGTGGATAGTCTATCGATTGAGAGCTTTTAGGAGTTTGTCTCAGCCCACAGCCACAATTTTTTGGGCATTTTCTGGAAGCAAGAGGAAGCGAACCTCGTAAATTCATTGAGGAGCGGGGGAATAGCCATCATGGGAAAAGTAATTGCGGTGACGAATCAAAAAGGGGGCGTTGGGAAGACGACGACCACTGTGAATCTAGCCGCCTCACTTGCCATTGGGGAACACAAGGTCTTGTTAATTGATTTTGATCCTCAAGGCAATGCAAGCTCTGCGTTGGGAGTTCGCCCAGCCGGTGAAGGAAAAACAATTTATCATTCTTTAATTGGCGAGTGTCCAATCAAGGATATTGTCCAACCGACAGAGATTGATCATCTTTATGTCGCGCCAGCCGACGAAAATCTCACTGGCGCTGAGATTGAACTGGTCAGTGTCTTTGCAAGAGAGAGCAAGTTGAAACTTGCCATTGAATCGATTCGAAATGACTACGATTTTATTTTTATTGATTGCCCTCCCTCGCTTGGTCTGTTGACCGTCAATTCTTTTACGGCTTCCGATTCTTTTTTAGTTCCCCTGCAATCAGAATATTTTGCATTAGAAGGGCTCACTCAACTTTTGCAAACCATTTCTTTGATCAAACAAAATTTGAATCCGAAGTTGGAACAAGAGGGCATTGTCTTGACGATGTATGATGGGCGCAATCGCCTAGCTAAAGAAGTGGAACAAGAAGTCAGAGATCATTTTAAAGAGAAAGTTTTTTCAACGGTCATTCCAAGAAATGTCCGGTTGAGTGAATGTTCGAGTTTTGGAAAACCGATCATTCTTTACGATATTAATTCAAAGGGGTGTTCGGCGTATTTGAATTTAGCCAAAGAGTTTTTAAATCGGAATCGCCCGAATGTGGTACCGCCTCCATTTGTGGTGACTCAAGAAAATTCTGACTTAGTGGAAAAAGGATCGGCATAAAAAACGCAAATCAAGGAGAATGATGTGGCGAATAAACCGGCGCTGGGCAAAGGCTTAGCTTCTTTACTTTCAAACGCTCCCGCCAACCAAAAAGCGGCTGAAACGGCATCGGCGGCAAAAGAGGCAATGCAAAACTCGCAGTCATCCACAGGCGCGGTGTCGGATGGAGAGCAAATTCCCGTCGAGATGAGTAATCGTGACCGACATCCTGGGATCAGCATTGCGAAAATTGAAGAAATCAAAGTGAATCCATTTCAACCTAGGCGAGAGTTCGACGAAAATGCATTGACCGAGCTTTGTCATTCCATCGAATCCAATGGAATCATTCAACCCTTGGTGGTTCGAAAAACAGAGGATGGGTTTGAGTTGATTGCCGGTGAGCGGCGGCTACGAGCCGCCAAGAAAGCGGGTCTTAACCATGTGCCCGTTGTGATTCGAAAGTCAACAGATCGGGAATCACTTGAGCTTGCGTTGATTGAAAATATTCAGCGCTCGGACTTAAACTGTATTGATGAGGCGTTAGGGTATTTTCATCTCATCCAAGATTTTAATTTGAAGCAAGAAGATGTAGCGAAGCAAGTCGGAAAAGATCGAGCCACGGTTGCAAATCATCTGCGTCTTTTAAAACTACCAGAATCGATCATCGAGGATTTAAAGTCTGGGACGTTGACTTTAGGACATGGAAAAGCGATTTCAAGTTTGGAAAAATCTGAATTCCAGTTAAAGCTACGAAAAGAAATACTTGAGCGAAAACTGAGTGTGAGAGAAACCGAAGCTCGAGCAGCAGCCATGAAAAAATCGCTGCACGAGGGCGAAACGGATGGAAAAAATCGAGAAAATGGAGCGCCAGAGAGCCGATCTGAAGTCAGCCGGCGCCTAGAAAAACTCTCCCAAGAACTCACGCGGACTTGGTCGATGAAGGTAGCTATTAAAGGGTCAGAGCGCAAAGGGAAAATTGTGATTCGTTACGGGTCTCGAGAGGATCTAGAAAAAGCGCTTGATGGACTCCAAAGGTCGGATTTATGGCAAAATTAGTAGATTTAAGTGTTCCTGCAACACAGTATGATGTCACCGGGGTTTTGGATCAGGGCTGTGAGTTTGAGGGAAAGCTTTGTTTTCATGGAACGGTGCGCATCAATGGCCGTTTTGAAGGTGAAATTGTCACCCCAGATACGTTAGTTGTCGGCGAAAGCGCCCGTGTGAAAGGCGACATTGAAGCGGGGGTTGTCATTATCAGTGGTGAGGTGAATGGCAATATTCGAGCAAAATACCGAGTTGAAATTCATAAACCTGCCGTGTTTAGAGGTGATATTTTTACTCCAAGCCTCAGCGTTGATGAAGGCGTGATTTTTGAGGGTCAAAGTAAAATGGTGCAATCGAGCCCTCAAAGTGAAATCCATTCTTGACCGTGCGAATCACACCGTGTTAGCTGTCTGATTTGCTAAGCAATCCAAACCTATTGGAAAATCGGAGCGTGATTTGGCCTCATTTCTTGAAACCTTTGGTTTAAATGCATCTTATTTTTACCATTTTGGTTTATTCGTAGTTTTGTTTTTTGTTCTCAGGAAGATGTATTTTGGTCCGTTTCTTCGTCTTTTTGAACTTCGGCGAGAAAAAACTATTGAAGACCGAAAGGCAGCGGAACAGTTAGTTCAACAAGCTGACGAAAAATTGAAGCAGTATCAGGAAAAGATGAAATCAGCTCGTGCTCTTGCAAAAAAAGAATACGAAGTTCAAATGGCGAAAGCTAAGGAAGAAGAAGATCGACTCTTGGGAGCAGCGAGAGAAGAAGCGAAAAAAATCACTCAGGAGACAGTTCAGCAGCTAGATGGCGAAAAAGAGAGAATTCGTGAAGCGCTTAAAAAAGACGTGGATCAGTTCGCCGATGAGGTCAGTGAAAAATTACTTGGGAAAGTGAACTAGTCTGAGGAAGAAAATTTAAAGTTGAGAAGTTTGCGTCAAAGTTAGAATTAAAACGTTTAAGGATACTAAACAAAGCTGAAATGAATTTATTGAAGAGAAGTTAAGGAAAAGAACGAAAAAGTAAAAGTCATGGAAACATTAATCTGGCCTGCCATTAATTTAATTGTGCTCGTGAGCATCTTGGTTTTCGCGTTAAAAAAGCCACTTGGGAATTTTGTGGTGAATCGTCATGAGTCCATAAAAAAAGAGGTCTATGAAATTCGTGAGCAGCTTCAAAAAGCTCAGAAAGAATATCAAGAGTTTCAGTCAAAGTTGCAATCTGTGGAGCAAGAGTCGAAATTAATTCAAGAAGAAATGCAGCTCAGAGCTGAAACAGCTCGAGTGACAGCGGTGAATCAGGCGAAACAACTCTCATCAACCATTATTTCAAATGCGCGCTCTAGTTCCCGTTCGATGGTGCAGCAATTAATGAATGAGTTACGGAATCATTTTGCTGATGAGATCTTAGCTCAAGCCGAAGGCAAGATTCAATCTCGCCTGACAGGAGAGATGAAGCAAAAATTCAACCAAGCGTTTTCATCCGAGGTGAGAAGTTAAATGACCAACGTAGCCCAATCTTATGCCAAAGCGGTTTTTGAGCTTCACCAAGAGCAAGTCAATGAATCGTTCATTGCAGCACTTAAAGCGTTTGATGGTTTGTTGAAAGATTCAAAGCCATTAAAAGGAGTTTTGTTGGGACCGGCAACATCATCCTCGAAGCGGCAAAAAATCACGCATGATGTGGCGGAAGCTTTGGGGTTTGAAAAGCCCGTGACTCACTTTTTGGAGCTTTTGGCAAAACGAGGCCGTTTAGGGTTGCTTGAAAATATTGAAAAGCAATTAAAAAAAATTCAGTGTGAGGCCTCTGGAGGTGTTTTGGGAGACCTTGTGAGTGCCTCCCCGCTTGACGGAGCTGAGGTTGAAAATTTGAAAGCTGCTTTTGGGACGAAGGCAGGAAAAACTGTGGAATTTGAAGTGAAAGTTGATCCGTCTTTGTTGGCGGGGGTGAAGGTCACACTTGAAGGAGTGACGTATGATGGAACATTGCGATCGAAATTGCGCGAGCTTCGCGAAGTTTTTGTGAACGCGCCTATTCAGCAAAAAGTTTTTAATGGCAATAACGGTTTAGGAACCGCTTAAGAGAAAGTTATAAAGTAGGAGATACGCATGCAAATTCGACCTGAAGAGATCACGCAAATTATTAAACGGCAGCTTTCTGACTTTGAGAAAAAGTTGGACGTTTCTGAATCTGGCACAGTCATCACGGTTGGTGATGGAGTAGCAAAAGCTTATGGGCTTGAAAAAGCGATGGTTGGAGAGCTTGTTGATTTTGGGAACAATGTTTTTGGAATGGTTTTGAACCTGGAAGAGGAAAGCGTTGGGATTGCCATTTTGGGTGACGAAACCCAGATTAAAGAGGGCAGTTCAGTTAAGCGAACCAATCGAATTGTGCAAGTTCCTGTCGGTAAAGAGCTTTGCGGGCGTGTGGTGAATGCTTTGGGCGTTGCGATCGACGGTAAAGGTGAACTGGGTGCAAAAGAGACCAAGCGAGTCGAAGTGAAGGCACCTGGAATTGTTGAGCGGCAGTCAGTCCATGAACCTCTGCAAACAGGTTTAAAGGCGATTGATTCAATGATTCCCATTGGTCGTGGTCAGCGGGAGTTGATTATTGGTGATCGTCAGACAGGTAAGACGGCGATTGCGATTGATACGATCATCAATCAAAAAGGCAAGGATGTGACCTGCGTTTATGTGGCGATCGGGCAAAAACAATCCACAGTGGCACAGGTGGTGGAAAAGTTAAAACAACACGATGCTTTGGATCACACGATCATTGTGAGTGCAACAGCATCTGAAACAGCTCCGCTTCAGTTTCTTGCTCCCTATAGTGGAGTGACCATGGCTGAGTATTTTAGAGATCGTGGTCAACACGCACTTATTATTTACGATGACCTCACGAAACAGGCTCAAGCTTATCGTCAGCTTTCATTGCTTTTAAGGCGTCCTCCAGGGCGTGAAGCCTTCCCTGGAGATGTTTTTTATCTCCATTCTCGGCTTTTAGAGCGAGCTGCGAAGCTTTCTGAAAAAGAAGGGGGAGGTTCCTTAACGGCACTTCCGATTATTGAAACGCAAGCAGGTGATGTGTCTGGGTATATTCCAACCAACGTGATTTCAATTACTGATGGACAGATTTTTCTAGAAAGTGATTTATTTCACTCTGGGGTTCGTCCGGCTGTCAATGTCGGTCTATCAGTATCGCGAGTGGGTGGTGCGGCTCAAATTAAAGCAATGAAGCAAGTCGCAGGAACGCTTCGTTTGGACCTTGCGCAGTATCGAGAGAAAGCAGCATTTGCTCAATTTGGTTCGGATCTCGATCCAGCCACTCAGCGGCAAATTTCTCGAGGTGAGCGTTTGGTTGAGATTTTAAAACAAGACCAATATGTGCCTATGGAAGTGGATCGACAGGTGATTATGATTTTCGCTGCGACCAACGGGCTTTTAGATGGGGTTTCCAAGTCAAAAATTGGAGAATTCGAAGAACAATTTTTTAATTTCTTAGATTCGAAACATCCAACGGTTCGGTCTACTTTGATGGAGAAGAAGAAACTTGACGACGATTTGAAATCTTTGATGACCAAAGCTATTGAGGAATTTTTAAAGGAGTTTCAAGCCTAGAGTCGTTTAAGAGTTCAAGAAAACGAGAGTGAAGAACAGAGTGAAAGAATTATGGCGAGTGCAAAAGAGCTAAAAAAGCGTATATCGACAGTTACGAATACGCAGCAGACGACTAAAGCAATGAAAATGGTCTCAGCTGCGAAGTTAAGGCGAGCTCAAAACGCAATCTTAGCGAATCGTCCTTATGCGCTTGAAATTGATTCTATGATGAAGCGGCTCGCTTCGATGGGAAAATTATCTGAACGCTCAAAGCTTATTATGAGTGCAGGGGCAGCCCCGGAGTCTGGTGACAGTGGACTTGAAAAAAAGAAAGTGCTTTTGGTGTTGGTCACTTCTGATCGGGGGCTTTGTGGAGGGTTCAACGCTCAGGTGCAAAAGACTGGATTTCGGTGGATTGAAGCAAATCGAGACCGAGTGGCGATTCAGTTGGCTTTTATTGGTCGAAAAGGACATGACTTTTTTAAAAATCGTGGGTTTAAAGCCTCGAAGTATCAAGAATTTGGGCGAAAGGCTGAGTTTTCTCAAGCCAAAGCGTTTTCAAGTTGGCTTGTGACAGAGTTTTTGAAGGGATCGTTTCAGGAAGTCAAAATTGTTTATAATGAATTTAAAAATGCGATTAGCCAAAACGTGGTCGTAGAAGATTTCTTGCCGATTCCAACCGTACTTTCTGAGACGGAGTCTGCGCAAAAAAGTCAAGATGATGTTAGTTCGGTTCAAAATGATTTGGTTTTAGTCAAGCCATCTCGGGAAGCCTTGTTTGATGCTTTATTGGACAAGCAGTTTGCGATTCAGGTTCATCGGATTTTACTGGAGTCTCAGGCAAGTGAGCATGGTGCTCGAATGTCTGCTATGGAAAATGCCACGCAAAACGCGGGAGATATGATCCATCGGCTCACGCTTGCTTACAATAAGCAGCGGCAAGCAGGAATTACAGGAGAATTATTGGAGATCATTGCTGGAAGTGAATCTCAAAACCAGTCGTGATCATCAAATTTGAGTGAGAAAAAAAAGGAGGCAGATTGATGTCTGCAACAGCATCTGAAGGAAATTTAGGAAGAATTAAGCAAGTGATTGGGCCGGTCGTGGACGTAGAGTTTTCTCCCGGACAACTTCCGCCGATCTATAATGCCGTTAAGGTTTCAAACCAGTCGATTTCTGATAAAGAATGGAACCTCGTGCTTGAGGTTGCTCAGCATCTAGGTGAAAACACGGTTCGATGCATTTCGATGGATGGAACGGAAGGATTAGTGCGAGGTCAAGACGCTTTAGACACCGGTGGGCAAATTCAAATGCCTGTTGGAAAAGAAGTCTTGGGTAGAATTTTGAACGTGATTGGTGAGCCTGTAGACGAGGCTGGGCCTGTGGGCGCTAAAAAAACCTATGGAATTCACCGTGCGGCTCCAAAATTTGAAGAACAAGCTGTTTCTGTTGAGCAGTTTTTTACGGGAATTAAAGTCATTGATTTATTAGCTCCTTACGCAAAAGGTGGGAAAATTGGTCTTTTTGGGGGTGCAGGAGTTGGGAAAACTGTTTTGATTCAGGAATTGATCAATAACGTCGCGACTCAGCACGGTGGTTATTCTGTATTTGCGGGCGTCGGAGAGAGAACGCGAGAAGGAAATGACCTTTGGGTTGAGATGAAAGAGTCAGGCGTTTTGGATAAGACAGCGCTTGTTTTCGGTCAGATGAATGAACCTC
>CAYLWK010000070.1:0-2717 GCA_964387255.1 uncultured Oligoflexia bacterium | reverse complement strand
TTAGAATAAATTATTATGGACTGTTAATGTAACCTGTCAGTCCATTGATGGGGGACGCTTGAGCAATCGTTCAGAAAAAGCACAACTTTCAGGAACCAAAAAAAGCTCGATTCGAAAGCGAGTCTTGGCGTTCGTTGGCATTGTGATTGTCCTCAGTCTCTTAGGATCCACAGTGAGCTTATTTCAGATCACTTCAGTGAACCAGACACTGAGTGCCATTAATGAAACCACCGTTCCTCTCACTCGAGTGCTTGCAAAGATGCGTTCAGATTCAGAAATTTTAAAACGAGAACTCCAGCGAAGACTTGGACATTCACGGTGGGGAGATACTTATTGGAGGCCACAGCCCATTCCAAAATGGATTGAAGAAATTTTTGAAAGTGAGTTGAGTCGTCTCAAAGAACTCAGTCATCGTTCAGGCCCGTGGGCAGATGTAGATTCAAAGCTCAGATTTCAAAAGTGGATTGATAAAATTGATTCTCAGTTTCAAGATTTGAAATTAAAGTCCCAAACTCTTTATCAGTTTCTTGAAAAAAATAATCAAAAATCAGCAACTTCCTTTTACCCACAGTGGGTGGCAAGTTTAGATCGATGGTCTCGTACGATACGGTGGGGGGTTCGAGAGTCTGAACGATCCATTCGAAGGAGTTTTTCTGAAGCTCAAGACCAAGTGAGTGAGCTTCGCAATAGCTTGCAGTTGATTTTGGCAATTGTGGTTTTAGTCTCACTTTTCATGCTTTGGCTAGGAGAGAGGGCTTTACGTCCGTTGAATCAACTTATCAGTCTTGCAAAAGAAATTACTCGCAGAGGTCTTAGGAAAGAAGATAAAGGTGAATTCCCAGTCATTTCACTCAACCGAAATGATGAGGTTTCTCAACTCGCGCTTGAATTTAGAAGAATGGCTACAGCGCTTTTGGAGCGGGAGAAAACGGTTGAGCAGCAAAAAGCACGACTTGAAGAAAATAATCGTCTTTTAGTCGAAATGGGAAATTTGAATCAGAATGTGATTGAAAGCATTCACTCTATCTTATTAGTCTTTGGCCCAGACCAAGAAATTCAACACTGCAATGCAGCTGCGGCAAGGTGGCTTGGAGCAAGTGAAGATAAAGTCGTAGGCTCCGTTTGGAATGAGTGGCAAACTGCTGAAACCCTGCAGCCTCCAAGTTCGATCGATCCAAATCAGCGTTCGATTCGAGTGGAGCCTTTTACAGATCAAGATCGAATTTATGGGGGCCATTGGGTCGCTTTACAGAAGTCAAAAAAAGGCGAAACAGGGACGATTCTTTTATTAGAAGATCTTACTGAAGAAAAAGAGCTTGAAGCGAGACTTCGTCTTGCTGAGAATTTGGCCGCTGTCGGAAGGCTCTCTGCGCAAGTTGCCCATGAAGTGAGAAACCCTTTGCACTCCATTGGGCTAGAGGCAGAGTTGGCATTAGACTGCTTACGAAACCATCAACTCAACCCCTCTCAAAAAGCAATTGAATCCATCTTAGAATCCGTAGATCGATTGGATAAGATCACTGAGAATTATCTAAAACTCTCGAAGCTATCCAGTGGAAAGAAGAAACGCTTTCATTTGCTCGAAGTAATCGAGCGAGTGCTAGCGACGTATGCACCTGTGAGTCAAACTCAGAGTATCAAAGTAGATTGGCAGATCGAGGATCGGATCAACGATGAGATCAGCGGTGATCCTGATTTGATGGAACAAGCACTCGGAAATCTCATGCGAAATAGTCTTCAAGCCATGGAATCTCAGGGGGCTGGAGAACTGGTGTGGAAAGTTGGCAATACCGAAACCAATCAGATCTGGCTGGAAGTGAGAGATAGTGGTCCTGGAATTGCTCCAGAGATTGAAGCGGAATTATTTAAGCCTTTTGTGACATCGAAAGCACAAGGGACGGGGCTTGGGTTGTCCTTTGTAAAAACAGTGGTGGAAGACCACCAGGGAAGCATTGAATACCATTCTGCAATAAAGTGGCAAAAGAGTTCCGATCTGAAAGGTCCGTCAGTGTTCACTGAGCCTGAAAAAGACAATGAAAAGCGCGGGACCCCTTCAGCCAGTCGAGCTCAAAAAGGTGCGGTTTTTCTGATGAAGTTTCCAATGGCAGAAAACGCAGCTGAAGAAGGACTTGTTCGCTCAAGAAAAAATGAGTTATACTCGGATCCATCATGAATCCTAAGCGAATTTTATTGGTAGATGATGACCCACAATCACTAGAGTCAACTCGGCGTATTTTAGAACGATCCGATTACGAGGTCATGACAATGACTAATGGTCAAGATGCCTATGATAAACTTCAGACCACCCGCAAACCCATTGACCTGATTCTAACTGACATTCGAATGCCTCAGGTATCTGGCATGGATCTTCTAAAGATGGTGCTTGCTTTACCAAAACCTATCCCAGTGATTTTAATGACTGCCTATGGGAGAATTGAAAATGCTGTCGAAGCGATGAAGCTTGGGGCTGTTGATTTTTTAACGAAGCCTTTTCGTCGAAAAGCCCTCATGGATTCGATTGAGTTGGCACTTCAAAAAGAAGCTTTAAAGCAAGCTCGTCCCTCTCAAACTAAATCTTCAGAGCCATGGGAGATTGTAGGAGAGAGTGAGGTTTTGAAAAAGTGTAAAGTTTGGATTGAACAAGTGGCTCGTGGAGATTCAACCGTTCTGATTACAGGTGAGAGTGGAACCGGAAAAGAAAGAGTTGCTCGTCAGAT
>CAYLWK010000069.1:0-4429 GCA_964387255.1 uncultured Oligoflexia bacterium | reverse complement strand
ATCACTTGCACAAATTCGAGGTAGGCTCAGCATTTCCAACCTATCTTTTACGGTTGTCTAACCTATGGACAATTGTCATTAGACTACAAAGACCCATTAATGTGAAAACAATTGAAATTACATCAATTTTCAAGCATTTCCTGGGCATGAAGGTTGCAGCAGAGTATACGAGTAGAGAGATTCTGGTTTCTAAATAAATAAACGTTTGATGGAGCCATTTTTGAGAGGAATAAAATGAAAGTTCTGAGCTCGATAGGTAATTCTAATCACCTTTTCACTAAAAAATTTGTTGGATCTTTGTTTCGTTTTTTTATTGTTCTAGTCTCAACGCTAGGGTTCGGAGTCACCCACTGGGATATCAGTCATGCCCAGCAGAGTTCCAGCCGCAGCGATTTAGATAAGACACCATCACAGATAAAAATTAAAATTTTGGATCCAGAAAATAATCAAAGCTTGAGACACTCGCGATTTATTGAGTTAGTAGAAAAAATAGGCGGGATTCCTCGAATTGAAGAGGAAACACCCGATCAGAAAACAAGCCCACAAAACAAGGCAATTGAAGAACTCGTTGATAGAATTGAAAAACAAATTGGGGGCAATTTTTCCAATTCGAATACTTTCTCCGTTCCGGATGGTCGATCTTTACAGAGAAGTAATACCGACTTTCAAAAGCCAAGAACAGTTATTGTGACTGCCCCTCCTCCATCTGGATCCTTGCAAAATTTACGTAGCCACAGAGTTCCCGAAGTGTACCTTGGTTATGCTGAGCGTGATCAACAGGTTGAAGTTTTAAGCTTTAATAAAAAAACAGGTCGCTACGATTTTTTTATTGTTGATAACTTTTCTCCAGGTAATGAGCCAGAAATCACTCTTCCGAATCGTTCCTCTTGCGTCATGTGTCATCAAGCCGAAGGTCCCATTCTCTCTCGATTTCCTTGGGCAGAAACTACTTTTAATCGTCAAATTGTAGGTAGAATTTTGAACGCCAACGCATCCGAAACGTCTAGTTCTTCTGGTCTTGGTAGAGGTTTTAGCATTCGGGCAAATCTTATCACCGCTGATGCTCAAATCAGAGATTCGAACAGACTTACTCAGGCTCGTCAGTTCTGTCAGACGATCTGTGACTCGGGGGACATCCACTGTCAGAAGCAGCTTCTCAGTTTTGCAATTTTGGCATTACATTCACAGACTGGAGGCTTTTCGCGTGATATTAAGAATCTGGCTGAAATTAACAAAAGATTCTATGACTACTTTTATAAGAAGAATTGGAACGAGAATGATTTTGGTTATCCAAGCTCTGTGCTTCCGGATAGAAACCCTTTGATTCAACCAGAAAGAGGTGGTGCAACTTCTTTATTTAGAGTTGTTGATATCAAATCTGTTCGGCAGGATCTTTTAGGATCATCTGATACTTTAGCCACTTTAAGGGGCGAGCTTAAAGATCAATTCGAAGACGCTCGTACAGTAGAATTTGACGTCAACTCATCCGAAAATCAAAACTTTGACTCCAGAATCAAATCAAATCAATTTACACCAGAAGCTCAACAGCGCTCTAACGTCACTTATAATGAGCTACTAAGCACTAGAGATTTATTAGCTATACCAGGACTCAATGACATTCGAATCTACGGTGTACGCAAAGGCTCCTTAGCGGACCCAGCTCGAACTCGCCCTTTAGTAAATCGCCTCTATCCCGGAACAGCATTCAGCCAACTAAGAGAGTTTCTCCCTTCTTGTTTTAGTTTCACAAATCAATTGGAGACAGCTTTAGATTCGATTACATTGAATCGTTTGAAAACTGTAATACTTGAAGATCAGGCTATGAACAGCTTTCAGCCAGATAGCTGGCCGCCGTCGGGTGAGGAAATTAATCGCCACTTTCAAGAAAAGCTAGATGAGAGTTACGCTAAAGATTCCAAAAACTTGTTTGTGTGCGAATCTGAAACCAGCAGAGAAAATGAGAATCCTTTAGAGCTGGATCAGAAAAACTCAATCTTGGGAATACAGCAATTGTTAGACAACCAAGAAGATTCGAATTCTGGAGAAAATGAGAGGCTTACCGCAGATCAAGCGAGACAATTACTAAAGCCCTTATTGACTCAAAACTGTGCTAGCTGTCACACGGGCGAAAATCCTATCATCGAAGTGCCCGTAGATAATTTAGGCAAACTACTTGAGTATCGGGACGCCTCTGGTGACGATGTAGTCTATTATCTTCGTGAAGGCATCATGCCTCCTCCAGATGAACAAAAACTCTCAGCTCAAGACAGAGCTAGGATGATTCAAGCTTTTAGAGCAATAAAAGATCCTAAGTAAGCTCCATCAACTCAGCTAAAATAACGTCTTGCCCTATTTTTAGATTGAAACTGGTATCACCGATCAGATCATTGGATGGGCTTAAATGTATTTTTTTTCAGCATGGTGTTAGGTTTTTTCGGTTCGCCAAGAATCTACACAGAAGTAATTGCTCAGGAGTATATTTTCATTAACTTCGGTGAAATCGGTAGCCCACTTATTTTAAATCTTCCAACGTCTGAACCTCAAGTCTATTTTCGGCGAAGCGGCTTGGGATATACTTACTCCGTACCCTGTATTGATCATCAAAAACAAAATTATTTTAAAGAAATAGAAAGAACCGCCAGGGATTTAGAACGAGCCGGTGCCACTGATGCTGCATCTCGGCTCCGAGCTAGACTGAAACGATAATGTCTTTATTCGTTTGCTCATTCTTGAGGTAGCCATTGAGATTTCATGGCATCCGCACTTTTTCAACCTAAAACAATTGGGAAGCATCCCTGTTTATCCTCTACATCCTTTTCTCTACTCGACTCTTCTCGATTTTAAATTTTTCCCTTTTTCTGTATTGTTTCTGCGTCTCTCTCGAACGAGCCGCAAACCCAAACCGTCCCAACGTATTGCCTTTAGGCTGATTTCCTGAACTTGAACTTTTAAATCTCTGGAAGGAACTTCCACATCTTGATACCGATGAGTGAATTGCATCACTTGAACAGCAAAAAGGTGGCTTGGTACCGTAAAGGGGTCAGCAGGCAGATCCTCCCGGCGGTCTATTAATAATTCCTCTACGTTGTTAGACCAGTCCCAGAAGGGATGCCCTTGAAGGTAAATGGGATCTCTCATTCCAACAGGGCCCTTTTGGGGTGGATCGAAGAAAGGCAACCGCTGAAGCGTGGGCAACGGGATTTTATCATTGTATTTCAGGCTTTTTCTTTGAACTTCCTCTGTCGAGAGATCAAAAGGAAGCATAAAAACGCCGTAGGTGAGATGTCTCCATTCTTCTCTGGTCATCACCCGGTAGCGCATTCCTAGTTCGTGTCCCGGAAACAGACGCTGAAGCTCCTCTTGAGTAGCAGTATTTCGATGCTTCGAGAGGTAGTTTAAAGATCTTAGAAACGAACGAATGCCATCCCGATACCTCACTCCCTCCACAGGCTCATTGGGATTCCCTTCAAGATGTTGATAAAGCGCATTAATTGGATCTCTTTTTTTAGTACTCCCCTTTCCTCCAAAGCCGTAAGAATAAGCCATGGGTACGACAGCATTCCATTGCCCAATCGTCAAAGGGGTCGCCTGCAACTGCGCAGGCATAAAGTCCTCTGATTTTGATCCTCCGACCGGCAAAGTCACCTCATGAAACACCTGCTCAGGCGGCAAGAAGCTAGGCTTTTTAGATTTGAATTGATTTTTTTGCAGCCGTCTCTCAGCCGCAACCAGGCCCTGATAGAACACCGACTGCGAATCAAATACTCGAGTCACCCATTCGGGTCGACTCCCTCTCAACGCTCTAGCCAATAAATCAAAAACATGAGGCCATTGGATCTCGAGTTGTTCCGAACCATAGAGCAGGTCGAACCAGTGTGATTGCAATTGCAGCGGTCTTCCATAACTAGACCAAGTCGGCTGAATGCGATCAATGCCTTGCTGGGGTACTAGTTCGGAATACTTCACTTTTGGATTCATCAAAAAGTTGATGATTAGAGCTGCCACTTCCTGTTCGATTCGAATGGGCTGACCTTTTTCTTTTGATGCTTGTTGCTTTGCTTCAAGGGCGTCTATTTTGTGTTTCATGACAACCCCCAAATCCCTCCACGAGGTCCACCCGCTGACATAAGGAGTCAGCTCGGCATCCTCTGATGACTCAAGTATTCTTAAAAAATAGTGCAAGGTCTCCGAGTCACAACGCAAGACGAGGTCCTGTATCCAGATCCGTAGTGAATCCCAAAAGTTTGGCAAAATCAATGAAGGGCTGTATTTATGAGACTGAGTCACTAACTGAAAAATGAGATCCGCGCGAAGAGCTGGATCTAAATGGCTCTGATTCACCAAAAAATGATTGGCGTTCTCACTGAGCTCTTCAAAAAGTGAATGGCTTGTAAAATTTAGGAATATAATAATGTCGATGTACGACTTT
>CAYLWK010000068.1:0-5469 GCA_964387255.1 uncultured Oligoflexia bacterium | reverse complement strand
AAGTGTTGGGTCTATTTGGGCCTGTTTCATAACATCTGTGGGGTTGACTCCATAGCTATTCTGTAGCTTTTCAATGAAAGCTTTTGGTGAAACGAGAAAAAGTTTTATTTCTGATGGTAAAGAATTCTTTTCTGACCTCTGGAGATATGATTGAATCGCATCCACGGCATCTTTTCTGCTAGGGTTTAAGATTCCAACCTTTAGATTTTTTCTTTGATCAAAAAAAGATCCAGATTTCTCCCAACCGATTGGGATGACACCGTAAGGAATGACCAAACTTAAAGGAAGTGTCTGAATAAGGTTTTGTGGGAGACGGAACTCGTTTAAATCAAAAAAATCAACTGTATGGTTGTGACCAAATAGACGAATCAGCTGATCGTGAGTCAAAAGATTTAAGTCAATGGCCGCCTCATCAAATCGATAGCCTGTTTGCTTAGAGTGATTTAGAATTTGATCTACTTGAGTTTGATTTAAAAGTCCAAGTTCAATGTATAGGTCTCCGATGCGCATCATTCCTCCAAAAATTTATGAACTGATCAGTTGCTCTGAAATGGCATTTCTTTGCGGTTTTAAAACAATTTCAAACTTTCTATTTCCAACCTGAAGTTGCTGACCTTTTTTGAGTCGATAAATGTTGCCGGCTTGAAGCAGTCTTGAGTTAAGTTTTACGCTCATGGGAACATCTTTAACAATCATCCGGTATCCTAAAAGCAAGTGATATCGAATCAGGCAGAAGAATTCATTTCCATCAAAATCTCGAAGACGCAGATCAACGTCTGTCTTCCATTGTCCCGTGATTAGGCGCTGATAGGCTGAAAGGGGAATAATTCTTCCAGTCACGCTAATAATATGTTGGTCTTTGATCGTTGAATCAGGGCTCATCAAGTAGAGCTGGTTACGTAGATTCCAAAGAATCCAAATAAAAATCAAAAGTGATAACGCGATGCCTCCGGTTAGGATCTGGAGCCAGAAGTGCCAGTTCATGCTCAACTCCTCGGTCCGATAAGCCGAATCAATGAGAGAAGAAATGGTTTTTATTAAAAGGTTAAAATTGATGCTTTCAAGGGCTCCTCATCAACAAGGCAAGAGACTTTTTTTCCTGCTGGTTGCGATGCTTCTACTTGGTGCGTCGATCCCTCAAGCTCACTCAAAGAGCTCAGACCAATGGCGCCTCGTCAAACGAGCCTATGTGGTTAAAAAAGATGAGTCGCTTTATTCGCTGTCAAAACGCCTATTCGGTTCCTCTGAACACTGGAAATTCTTGAGAAAGACCAATCCAAACCTGAGAGGGATTGGCCCTCAGTCGATTGTTCCAGCTGGAAGTAAATTAACGGTCGTCTATCGAAAGCGTGTTCGAGTGGCAAAAAAATCAAAACTTAAATCCACGCAATCCAGATCAGTCGAGCGATCGATCGCCTCAGAGAAGATGGTTGCAGATCCCGATTTAGAAAAACGTCTAGAAGTCTCAAAAACCTACCGCTCTGAATCAGGTGACAGCCTGGAGTCGCTTGCAAGGTTGCTTTATGGACACTCCACTTGGTGGAAACGCCTTAAGAAATTAAATCCAAAAACTCTTAGAAAATACGGCCCAAAATCCAAACTGCGGGTAGGAACTGAGATCACCTACTTAGCGCCTAAAATTGGGAGTGAATACACCGTCCAGCCAGGTGACTGGTTACTTCGGATCGCGATCTGGAAGTTCAATGATAAAGAAGCCTTAGATCAAGTGCTTGCTATCAATTCAGATGTCGTAAAAGACCCAAACCTGATTCAGCCAGGAGACCGGCTTTTCTTTTCAGATGAAGGTTCGATCGCTTTGCAAAAAAAAGAGTCTCAGTCTGAGCCCGAGTGGATTGTCCAGAAGCCATCAATCGAGCTCCAATCGGCTCCAAAGGCGAGCCCAGTTGACCGATTCGTTGCTTCATCCACTATGCCTGCTGAAATTGCCTGGATCAGCATGCAATCCGTGCATGACAACATCCTTCCATTCTCTATTGGGTTCACTCTAATGATGTTCTTTCTAATGTCATTTAAAACCCTTAAGCGAAGAGTGAGAGGTGCGTTTCAAGCGTCTCGAGAGCATCCGCGTCTTAAAGACGAAGTCACTCAATCGATGGAAATAGATCCTTCTCTTGTTAGAAAAGATGATGATCAAGAGAATCGCGGTGACGATGACACAGGTCCAAAGTATCAACATCTCTTAAAGCGCTGGTGGATCAAATACCTCAAACGCCGTTCGCCACCTAAATAGAATAATTGTTAACTAATTTAATTTTACTTCCTATTGGCCGATCAAATATGTACACTATTATTGAAGGCACCAAGGATTTTCCAGAGGCCTTTGGTAATGGGCGTAAAAAACAAAAGAATTCCATAACCGGAGGAATAAATCCATGGGACACCCAAAGAGTCGTTTTGATCTTGAGAATGATGAGCATGAAATAGAAGCGTCTGAAATGGCGCATGATGAAGATTTTCAGGCTTCTGATACAGATGAAGACTATGCATCAGAAGAGCGTTTTGAGAGCGATAAAAGTCGCTTGATCGACTTTCTTCAATATCCACGAGAAAAGCGTAAATTAGCGGACTTTATTGAAGAAACGTATAAAGCTTATGAGCAAGAAAACGTTGAAAGAACGATGAATCGAGTGATTCATCATCACGACGTTGAAATGAGAGGATCTACTCCTTTCTATAAACCCGGTCATATCGGGCCGTTGATGTATGAATATTTAAACATGATTGGCGTTGAATCTGCTTTCGTGAGCGGACTTCAACACACTAAATCTTCGCTCACTAAAACGGTTCAACAACGAACCGATGAGATTAATACACTTCTACGTGGTGTTGGCGGATTTAATCGTCAGATTAAAGCGTCATTTTCTCGAAGTGCGGTGATTTATCTTGAGCAAGAAGATCCTCGCAATCAACACAGAGAAAGAGTGATTTTTACTGTCAACTTAGGTGACTTTGAGCTTCGCTATCCTCTAGATGAGAATGCTGAACAAACTCAGGTTGAAGACGGAAGAACTATTCGACGACTTGTTTGGGATGAGGCAGTAAATACACTTGCTGAAATCGTATCTAACACAGGCCTTAAACCAAAATATGTGAAAAACGATAAAAATAAGTGTTGTTTCACAATGAGACAGCACCTTTTATCTGACGGCCAACCTCTTCCTGATGAGTATTTTACATTTGATCTGCGTCACGTAAGTGAAGATCAGATCAGTGTTCTTACAAAAGAATATGTTGAAACAATTGAAAATTTTGAGGTTCAAATCGCTCAGCTTGAGAAAAAAGCCAAAGCTTGGTGGCTTTCTGCGAAGAAAAAAGCTGCGATCGAAGATGAGCTCAGAATTTTAAAATCAGATCGTGACTTTTATGTTGGAACCAATGCTGATCCAAGAGAAATGGATACAGGATTAGTATTCTCAATTCATGTGAATACGATGAAAGACTATACTGTTACTAAGGATAAAATGCAGGTTATCATGACTAAATACATTCTTGCTTTATCTAGCATTGCTACTGATAAGAGCATGGATCAACAGGTCAATACAGTCTATCAACGTAAACAAGGAAAATCTCGAGATTTTCAAAATCTAGACGAAGATCTCGATGAAGGTGAAGCACCTAGAAGACAAGGAAAGAAAGTCGTTGTTGTAAAAGATGAGCTAAAAAACAAAAAGAAAAAATCGGCTCAGCGATTTATTCCTTAAACTGACTCATTGAAATAAGATAGATCAAAACTTTGGTGTGCGTCAGAGAACTTAGGTTCTCTGACGCCAACCCACCCCAAGGAGAGAGAGATGCCTAAGAGCTCATCAAAAAAAGAAAATTCATTCCAAAGACTACGTGATAAACCAAAAGCAGTTCCAAAAAACACAGCTCCTGCTCCAAAAGAAGTTAAAGAGAAATCTGAGGAATTTGTCGATTTTTTGAAAGATCCTCAAAACAAAGACGATCTTAAGAACTTTATTATCGATACCTATAAAGCTCTTGAAAGTGAGAAAATCAATCAATTCAAGGCAAAAGTCCACAATGAACTTCAAAGCGATGCCAATAAAATAGAAGATTTTCATACTTCATCAAATATTTCACCTCTATTAGATGAAGCTTTCAATATGAATACGATTGAGAGGGCTTTTTCGCGCGGCTTAAAATCCACAAAAGATAGTTTGGACCACAAGGTTGATGAACGTGTAGATGAAATCAACCGTCTTCTTTCCGGAATCGGCGGGTTTAGTTCTCAAATTAGAAGCTCATTTGCACGATGTACTGTTGTTTTTTTAGAGCAAGACGATCCTGTTCGAAACTATCGAGAACGACTTATTTTTTCCATTCATCTCCCGAACTTTGAACTAAAGAAAATGTGGAATGATGAGAACGAGAGTCGTCCTAAGAACTTACCTAAAAATGTGATTCCACTTAGGAAATCCTCTCAGTCTTTACGTCGAAAAGGCAAAGAACCTGAAGATCAACGGACCTCCGTTCAGACGACTTGGGATGACGCTATTAACGCATTGTCCTCTATCATCGAGAAAGCAGGTTTGCGAGCTAAATACTGCAAGAATGACCGAAATTATGGTCGCTTTGTGATGAAGCAAGACTTGAGAAATTCATCCGTGCTTCCTGATGAGTACTTCTCTTTGACACTAGATTATAACACTCAAGAAAAACTCAAGGAGATGACACAGTCATATAATGCTATTTTAAGGCGATATAACCGACAGGTTGGAAAGCTAGAAAAAAAGGTCACGCGGTTAAGAAAAGATGACCACTCTAGAAAGTCACTTGAACTTCGACGTAAGTTTCATGCGCTTCAAAATGAGAGAGATTATTTTGTTGCGACAGTGCCAGACCCAAATCAACTCGAAGAAGGACTTTTATTTTTGATCGAAGTTTCAACTTTGAAGGATTATCATATCGTCAAAGATAAGATGCAGTCGATTATGACTAAATTTATTCTCCATCTCTCTTCTATTGCGGCTAAAGATGCAGAAATCGATCCTGACCTTGAGTACGAGTTGTGGAAATCAGGGCAGCACACCGGTGCTGATGCGAAGCAAAATCAAGCCCAGTCAAGCGGAAGCCGCGGAGGCAGCTTTTCATCTGCAAATGATGCGACTCCCTACGATGATGTTTTAGATCAAGTGGACTCCTATGAAGTGGACGAGGCTGATTTAAAGCCCATTGGTAAATCAAAAAAAGCAGCTTAAGCCGATTGGCCTTCTGAACGATGAGTAGGATGAGAGAGGGGATCTAAAACCCATGACCATCCATGCCAATAAGTTTGACCTAAAAGGTCTAACGCAGTGCCTAAGCTCAACAGCTGACCTAGAAAATCTGAAAACGATTCTTGCCAAGGTAGAGAAGTGTCATCTTGCTGTTCAGAAAAAGGGCTATAATCTTGCTGACGTTCTGGCAGATGAAAAAAATATTCAATCACTGATCAGCGTCTTTGGC
>CAYLWK010000067.1:0-4042 GCA_964387255.1 uncultured Oligoflexia bacterium | reverse complement strand
ATTGAAAAATTAACAACAGAGTTTGGATTTTCAGAATCTCAACTCGTTTTTGATCCTGGAATTGGATTTGGGAAAACAGCTCACCAGTCCCTTGAAATCCTTAGAAATTTAGATCGATTTGCCAAATTAGGAGTAGAGATCCTGATTGGTCACTCACGAAAATCATTCTTAGGAGCTTTCACGAATAATTCTCCAGTCGAGCGAGACGCCTTAAGCGCTTACTGCTCAACACTGTTTCCAAATTTTTCAGTCGACCTCATACGATTACACGATGTTTCTCTTCAAAGAGAACTTTTTTCACTCCACCGTCATTTTCATCATGCAATATCAAAACGTTATTGATCATCTGGAGAAAATAAACTTTCTTCCAAAACGAGCCCCTACCTTAGAGCCGATGCAAAAAGCTTATGATCAGCTCGGATTAACGATCAAACCCGATCAGGTCACCTTGATTGCTGGGACTAATGGAAAAGGCAGCGTGGCTTCACTCTTGGCAAGACTTCATCGTACTCAGGGAAAATCCATTGGTGTTTACACCTCGCCACACCTGATTGATACTCGAGAGCGGATTCGGATTGACGATCGTTTTATTTCTGAAAGTGAATTTCTAGAATGCTACTGTCGGCTTGAGTCACAAGGATTGTTAAAGTCGCTCTCTCATTTTGAAATTTTAACATTAGTCGCAATCGATTATTTTTTTCGCGAGCGGAAGGTTGATCTCGCTTTTTTTGAAATTGGAATGGGTGGCATTTGGGATGCAACCAACATCCTGCCCAACCAGACGGCTGTGATCACATCGATTGGAAGAGATCATATGGAGTTTTTGGGTGAAACTCTGAGTGAAATTTTAGAAAACAAGCTTGGTATTGTAAAGTCAGTGACAGATCAAGTGATTCACCATCCATTCCCTGATGAAACCCTCACTACGGTAAAAACGTTTCAGTCAAAATCAAAAGCAAAATTTATAGAAACTCGGCCATTTCAGTTCTTCCCCGACAAAAGTGAAATCTTGATGGATGGTCGTTACATTACAAGTCCTCTTTGGGGAAATCGAGGCAGTGAGAATCTTGCATTGGCGATCACGGCGTTTTTAGCTCAAGGAGGTTCAGAGGATCAAATCAGTGAAAACTTAAAAACCTATCGCTGGCCTTGTCGCTTAGAAAAGGTAAAGTGGACCCGAAATCAAAAACCACTTTATTTTTCGGCAGATCATAATGAAGCAGGGTTTCAGTCGTTGAGTGCTTGGCTTCAGGAAAATGAGCCTGTCATTGTACTTGGAGTTGGAAAATCAAAGGATTTATCTGCTATTAGCTCGATTTTAGAAAAGTTTCCAAACTGTAGAATCATTTTAACGGAGACTCCTTTTCAAACCTGTCCAATGAATGACTATCCCATCGCACTTCGGAATCAGGCAGTGCATGAAGTAAAAGATCCCCACCTGGCCGTAGAAAAAGCATTTGAGCTCGCTCAGCCAGATCAGAAAATCATCATCACAGGATCCATCTACCTAGTCGGACACCTGCTTTCAAAAACGAATCATTGGTTGAATCAGGCACTTATGCCCGACGAACTTGATGAAACAGATTCTTCTTTTCCTCACTAATGACTCAATACCCAATTTATTTAGTTTGTTTTGGTAAATTGACCTAGCCAGGCCAGTGATCCTAAGTTAAATTAAGGAAATTAGTAGGACCTAGATTGATGGACCGCTCGGGCACGAATCTCAGCATCGATGCAGTGCCTGAACAAAGATGAAGGAAAAATAGCAATGGCAAGGTTACCCGATTACACTCATGTAGATTATCCTGAACCACATATTGGTCGAACCACTCGAATATTGAAAGATCACCCTGAGATTGCAAAGCTATTTGGCTATACCCCGTCAACAGCATTTTGGACCCTTGGAGTGGTTGGTTTTCAAGTGGCAATGGCTGCGTGGATTGGAACTCAAGCGTGGTGGGTGATTCTACTTGCAAGTTTTTTCGTTGGCGCTTTTGCAAACCATTCTTTGTTTGCCATCATCCATGATTGCGCTCATAATTTGGCATTCAAAAAATCCCCTGCAAATAAGTGGCTTTCAATTTTTGCAAACTTACCCATTATTTTTCCTTGTGCCATCATGTTTCGTGGATACCACCTCCTTCACCACCGTTACCAGGGAGAGTTTAACTACGACGCCGATCTACCAGGCCCCAAAGAATCCGCTTTCTTTGGCAATACTGCTTTTGGAAAAGCGAGTTGGTTATTTTTATTTTTTGTTGTTGAAGGCTTAATTCGACCAACCCGCTTGAAAGAAGCTAAACTTTATGATGGTTGGGCTTTTTTAAATGTTGTGATTGAACTTCTTTTTTTAGGGGCCATTGTTTTCTTCTTAGGCTGGGGCGCATTTGCATATCTTGCTATCTCAAGCATCCTTTGCATTGGATTACACCCCGTTGGAGCTCGATGGATTCAAGAACACTTCATTATCAAACCAGGTCAAGAGACTTATTCCTATTATGGTCCACTCAATAAACTTGCCTTCAATGTTGGGTATCATAACGAGCATCATGATTTCATGGGGGTGCCTTGGTCAAGACTGCCAAAGATCAAACAACTTGCTCCAGAATACTACGACACACTCGTGTACCACACGTCATGGACGAAGCTTTTATTGAAGTTCATTTTCGATCCGAACCTGTCGCTTCGGTCTCGAGTGATTCGAACAGATCATAAAGAACTTGCTAAAATGAGAATGAAAACGGCAGAAGAAAGAACTGAACGCTTTTTAAAAGAAAGTCAATCAGATCGATTTTCAGCTACAGCGTCTAACTCTACGCCGACTAACAACGAAGCCGAACCCAAATCTGCAGCTCTGGTTTAAGTCTTTATCTCGCCCCAGAGGTGGAAGACGAGTTAGAAAAACCCCGGCGAAGATCGGTGACCATCTCAATGAAAAGGTCCCGCTCCCAGGGGAGTAAATTTTGAGGGTTCAATCCACGCAAGGACTCTGAGGCTAAGCGACGATTCCCATGGCGCCACAATATTCGCGATAAAAGCAACTGACTATGAGGCTTTGCCGCAGGACTTCGCTGAGCCGACTGAAGAAGTGTGACCGCGTTCCAAGGATCTCCAACTGCTAAACGAAGGTAACCAAGTAGGACTTTTCGATGCTCCAATGGACTGACTTGATAGGCATAGTCTTCTGCGACTGCGTATCCGCCTCGTTCTAGCATTTGATTGACGAGACCGAGTTGTTCGGAAAGCGCTTTTGGAGACTTTTGACTCAAACTCACAAGCTCTGACACGGAAGTGGGCGTGAGCGGGTAGCATTGCTGACCGTTACAAAGAGGTGATGGTGTCGCCTTCAGCGGTGGCATGAACGCAATGATTCGTTTTTGTTTTTCACAGACCGTTGCTTCCGATTGTGCTTGAGCCTGGAGTTCATTGATTTTGCCTTGAAGTCGACCTAAAAAAGCTTGCCATTGATTGGAGTTTACTTTGGGTTGCTTCAATTGCTCCAATCGATTGATTGCTTCTTGTCTGAGCTTAGGAGCCATGCAAATTGCCGCGACGGTGACCTGAGGTGCCGGTGAGTCTACGAACTCCTTAATCTCAGCTTCACTTTGTCCAAGTCTTTTAAGCGTGAGTGCCACTTCTCCTAAACGAGCTTTCAACTGCGACTGAGGTGGACCCTGACGTGCTGCACTTGAAATCGAAGCTAATCCGCGAAGTCCTACCTGATTCCACTGCGCCATTTGCTGAGCTTCAAACTCAGGATAAAGAATCGAGGCCCAGATTGGTTGAAGCAAGGGTTCTTTTTTCAAACGATCGTGATTTTCAATGAGAAAGTTTTTGACTGCTGTGTTGACGTCCGGACTTCTTTTTTGAGTCACATCAAAAAGATCTCTTACAAGGATCCATGCTTGGGTTGGCACCTTAGATTGCGCAAGCGTTGGACGAAGACGCCGATAAGCTTGTTGATCATTTCCATTCCAAAAATAAAGTCTTGCCAAGGTCAATTGCTGTTCGGGTGCATTTAAAAAAGGCTGATGTCTCTCAG
>CAYLWK010000066.1:0-4622 GCA_964387255.1 uncultured Oligoflexia bacterium | reverse complement strand
AAAATCGGCCAGACGTCAACCACAAGTCCAAACTTGCATCGAGGAGCATTTCAAGATCCTCAGCATCCAGCCATTTTCCACTCACTGGAATATAAGTTTCTCCCGGGGTGAATTTCCGCTCAGGATAAAACGATTCAAAATTTTGCCTTGCAATAGATTTAATCTGACTCCTAATAGATTCGCTCATGAGAGTAAAACACCATTTTCACACTCTAAAGACAAGAAAAATGGAAACCAGAGTTTTAAGGTCTGATTACCACCGGTTAATCACCGATGCGATTCTATTTAGTTTACGTTATGGTGATCTACAGAGCAAAGGAGCTTAAAGAGCCTGTGACTCTACAAAAACAAGTTCCAAATCATTCTTTATCTATCGTACTCACAGGAGGAAGCTCTTTTACGGGAGCAGGGCTAGCCTCTGAATTAGCGAAACAGGGGTATCATGTAAAAGCCTGTCTTTCACAATCCATGAATTCCTACGCTGGATATCAGGCTGAACGAATTCGTCGCCTACCTAAAACGGTCCAAATCCTAGACTCCCTTCGATCAGAGCAAAATCATTTGAGTGATCTTGCCAAGACCCTTCCGCCAAGTGCCTGGATTTGGCACCACCATTGGATGCAAAACTATCAAAGTCCCAACTACGATTGGGCACTATTTGAAAAAACTTGTTTGTATCCACTTGCAAGCTGGGTCCATTCGCTTCCTATCGGGTCTCAAATAATTTACTCCGGGACATTTTTTGAACCTGATGAAGGTGGTCACTCAGCTCCTTCAACCCGGACGCCTTATGCAGAGTCAAAAGCACTCGTTTGGAAACACTTACAAGACCTTTGCCATCAAAAAAATGTTCTTTTAAAAAAGGTTGTGATCCCTCATCCCGTTGGATCTCTTGAAGATTCGACTCGTCTTACTTCGATGATTGTCAAATCCTTGGCCCTCACTAAAGTCTTCGAAGTAAAAACCCCTCAAAACTTTTCAGATTTCCTCACTCTCAAATCTCTTTCGGAAGCTTACGCTCACTTAATACAGGACCCTGAAAAGCTCATCCTTCGCCCAAGTGATCAGAAAAAAACCATTTTAGAATGGGCAAATTTGATTTTAGAGGAAGTCTTTGTCAAACGTTTGAACCTCAATGATCGAAAGATTTTAACTCCTAAGCAGCAAACTGATCAAACTCCAAAAGGATATATCAATTCCGATCCATTTCCAGGCGATTGGGAGCTTGTTTGGGATGATTATGCAGAACTAGCAAAAAAGCTTCTCTAACCGTGGCGCTGGGACCAATCGTAAGGAATTTGATCAGAGTAAGGATCCAAGTAGTCGATTTCTTCTTTTGAATGTGGATGAGTAGCGCAATTGGCTACGACCGAAGGAACGGTTCCTAAACCTTTAAACCCATTCCAAATTCCAGGTGGAATTTGAACCAAGGAACTTGCTTGCTCGTGAAGCACAATTTCTTGAAACTGACCTTCTGTTTTTGAACCATGACGAGCATCGTGTAAAACGAGGCGAATTGACCCCTGAAGAAGAAGGTAGTTTAAAGTCATTTCCTTATGAAGGTGCCAAGCTTTAACCACACTCGGGTATACTTGACTGAAATAAATCTCTCCAAATTGTTTAAATTCTGGATCATCCTTACGAAGCATCTTGATAATTCCTCCCCGATCATCAAAGAGCCTCTGACGAGGTGAAATCAAAACTCCATCAATCTGTCCCCATTTTCCACTCCGGGCTGAGTGTGGCAAATCAGCTGATTTGTCTTTATCTTGATTTTGAGGTGGATAATGCATTTTTTCCATAGTGATTGCCTCTTTAGTCTCTCAATCTCAATTTCTTGGTTATTACACGATCAAGGCCTTAAGGTGAATTCTAGGTTCACGTTAGACAATTTTTTTTAAAAAAGATATGCCTGTGAGCTATGAAAGTGGTGATTCTCTGTGGTGGTAAAGGTACCAGACTCTCTGAGGAAACGGTTTTACGTCCTAAACCTATGGTTGAGATCGGTGGAAAGCCTATTTTATGGCATATTTTAAAGCTCTACGAAGCACAAGGCTTCTCCGAATTTGTCCTAGCCCTTGGCTATAAGTCTGAATTCATCAAAGACTATTTTTTAAATTACCCCTCTCGAAATAGCGATTTTACAGTGGACCTATCAACGGGGTCCGTTGAGACCATTCAAACATTCCCTCTGAATTGCAAGGTTCATCTAATTGAAACGGGCTTAGAAACACTCACCGGGGGCCGTCTTCTCCGTCTAAAGTCGTTTCTAAATGATGCCCCTTTCATGTTCACCTATGGGGATGGTGTATCCAATATAAACTTGGGAAATCTTTTAGAATTTCATCAATCTCATGGAAAAACTGCCACTTTAACGGCTGTACGTCCACAAGCACGGTTCGGGGGATTGAAGATTGAAAATGATCAGATCACAGAATTTGAAGAAAAGCCCCAAGGTGGTGAAGGGTGGATTAATGGGGGATTTTTTGTTTTCAATCCAGAAATTTTTCAATATTTGGAAAATGATCAAACCATTTTAGAACGAAAGCCTATGATTGAACTTCAAAAAAAAGGGCAACTTATGGCCTATCGGCACTCGGATTTTTGGCAGTGCATGGACACGATTCGAGACCGCGAAACTTTAGAAGAACTTTGGAACAGTTCAAATCCACCTTGGAAATTATGGAAAAATTAGCATCGTTTTATAAAGACAAGAATGTTCTAGTCACAGGACACACCGGATTTAAGGGCGCGTGGCTTACGGAAATTCTGCTTCGCTTTGGAGCAAAAGTTACGGGCATATCAAAGAACGTTCCTACTAATCCTGCGCTTTTTGAGTTACTTGATCACGAAAGTCGAATCAGTCATCATATGTTTGACTTATGTAAAAAAGATTTTCAACTCGATCTGGTGTCAGCAAACCCCGAAATTATCTTTCATTTAGCAGCTCAGCCCCTAGTGATACCAAGCTACGAGGATCCCGTGTACACACATCGAAATAATTACCTAAGCACCTTAAACTTATTAGAAACGAGCCGACAGCTTCCTTCCTTGAAGGCTTTGGTGATTGTGACTACAGATAAGGTTTACGCTGACATTCCTTGTGAATATGGTTACCTTGAAACTGATCCTTTAGGAGGCCATGATCCTTATTCAGCTTCCAAATCTGCATGTGAAATTCTCACTCAATCGTATGCTAAATCGTTTTTCCAAAAATCCGCAAAGGTGGCAACCGCCCGAGCTGGAAATGTGATAGGTGGAGGAGACTGGGCTCCGTATCGACTCTTACCTGATGCCTACCGAGCTTGGGCATCAAACTCTCCTTTAGAAATTCGGCATCCCAATCATATTAGACCATGGCAGCATGTCTTAGAACCACTATTTGGCTACTTGCAGCTTGCCTTTTATTTAAATGAAACATCCAATTCAAACTATGAGTTTGAAGCATTTAACTTTGGTCCAGATACAAAAACAAGGTGTACCGTACATTCTTTAGTAGAAATGTTGAGGACGGGATGGTCTAATTTGAAGATTAATAGTTTCGATTCTAGCCCTAAAGCTTTACTGAAAGAGTCTGCTTTTTTGACTCTTGATTCGAGCAAAGCAAGAATCGCCCTTGGATGGAAACCAAAGCTTTCTTTGGAACAGACTGTAAAACTCACTTTAGAGTGGTATAGACAATATCAAGAAAATCGAGATGTTCTTTCTTTAACTAAACTGCAAATTGATAGTTTTATGCTTTAATCAAGATGCTGGTGGGCATTTCAATGAGGATGCGATTGTTTAAATCCATCTTCCGCAGCTACTGAGACAGAGTAGAATGGTTAAAACGATTGGGTCAAGCTTGTATGAATGTGAAAATTAGGCTTTTAGGTCAATCTGGCGTTCGATTTGAGTTTCCAAACACAGTCCTTTATATTGATCCGTATCTCTCAAATTCAGTTGAAAAACTAGAAGGTAAGGCATTTAAACGAAAAATAGCAATTCCTATTGCCCCGGATACAATCACGGATGCGGATTGGATACTAATCACTCATGCTCATCAAGATCATTGCGATCAGGAAACTATTCAATCCATAATTAACTCATCACGCCATACCAAAATAATGGCTCCAAGAGAGTGCCAAAGTGAAATTGAAAGATGGTCCAAAGAGAGTATTGATATACAGATTGCTCAAGAGTGTTGGACAGAGCTCAGTAAGGGTTTAAAAATTCGAGCAGTACCAGCGGCTCATCCTAAAATTGAGAGAAATGATGATGGAGAGTTACGCTGTGTAGGCTATGTGCTTAATTTCTTAGGAAAATATCTTTATGTGGCTGGCGACACCTCTCCCCACCAAGAACTGATAGATACACTGAAAGCGTTAGGAGGAATTGAATTAGGCTTTATTCCAGTCAATGAAGCAAATTTTTTTAAAGAGAGAGCTGGAATTATAGGAAATATGTCAGTGAGAGAAGCCTTTTTTTTAGGTAGGGAGATTAGAGTGAAGACGTTGATCCCTGTTCACTGGGACATGTTTGGACCGAATAGCGTCTTCACCGAAGAAATAGAATTGCTTTATCGAAAACTAGCACCTCCATTTAATTTAGAATTCTATCCAGAGGTGTTGAATGTTAGTTAG
>CAYLWK010000065.1:0-2706 GCA_964387255.1 uncultured Oligoflexia bacterium | reverse complement strand
ATCAGGTAATTATTAATTTTTCTCTCATGTTTCAGTCTGCAATTAAATCAGAGGTCATTTTATCTTATTTAGGGCTTGGAGTTCAGGGGAGGCCGAGTTGGGGATTGATGATTGATGATTCTAAGCTGGTTTTGGGAAGAGGGATTTGGTGGGAGCTCACTGCTGCAACGTTGGCAATGTTTTTGTTGGTTTTGGCTTTAAATATCTTTAGCGATGCTTTAAGGGATGCATTGGATCCGAAATTGAAATCGTCATGAAACCTATTTTAGATGTACAAAATCTCTGTGTAGAATTTGAATCCGAAGACGGACCTCTTCGAGCGGTGGATCAACTCAGTTTTACATTGAAAGAAAAAGAAATTTTAGGAATTGTTGGAGAGAGCGGTTGTGGAAAGTCCGTGAGTAGTCTGGCGCTGATGCAGTTGATTCCATCGCCTCCTGGAAAGGTCGTAGCTGGAAAGGTTCTTTTTTCTGGAGAGGACCTTTTAGAAAAAAAAGAAGTAGAAATGAGGAAAATCAGAGGGAAAGAAATTTCCATGATTTTTCAGGAACCAATGACGAGTCTGAATCCAGTATTTACCATTGGTAATCAGATTGATGAGGTTCTTTTGCTGCATGAGAGTCTGACTCCAGAGCAGGCCAGAGAAAAAAGTATTGAGCTTTTAAGTCAAGTCGGTATTCCCGCACCTGAGCGTCGTATTCAAAGCTATCCTCACCAGCTTTCCGGTGGAATGCGACAGCGTGCAATGATTGCAATGGCTCTTGCGTGTTCTCCGAAAGTTTTGATTGCGGATGAGCCAACCACTGCATTAGATGTGACCATACAGGCTCAAATTTTAGATTTATTGAAATCGCTTCAATCAAAGTTTGGAATGTCAATTATATTTATCACTCACGACCTAGGAGTTGTTTCAAAGTTTTGTGATCGAGTGATGGTTATGTATGCAGGACAATGCGTTGAGCATACTGAAACTAAGCGACTGTTTCGAAACCCATCCCATCCTTATACAGAGGCTCTACTTCAAAGCCTGCCAGCTTTTTATGGAGGTCGAAAAAAACAGCGCCTTGATGCTATTTCAGGGAGTGTGCCTTCGTTGAGTGAACTTCCCGAAGGGTGTCGCTTTCAGGACCGATGCCGATATGTCATAGACGAGTGTCGGAATGCGATTCCTAAACTCAAATCTATTGAAGCATCACATGAAGTGCGATGTGTTCGAAAGATATCGAATCCTTCTCAGCAGAAATCAGATCTTGCAAGTAAGTCTCGACAAGAAGGAGGCTACGATGAGTGAACCTCTTTTAGAGATTAAAAATCTTACAAAGTCGTTTTTTTTTAAAGAGGGCTTTTTTTTCAAATCTGTGCATGAGCTTCAGGCAGTAAAGGAAGTCGATCTCACAATCTCCAAAGGAAAAACCTTGGGGTTAGTGGGAGAATCGGGCTGTGGAAAGTCAACGCTTGGGCTTTGTCTCGTTCGGCTTTTGAAGCCAACGTCAGGTTCCATTTTGTTTGAAAGTAGTAATATTGCTGCGGCTCAAGGAAAAGATCTTTTGAGGCTTCGGCGCGATATCCAGATGATTTTTCAGGATCCTTATGAATCCCTAAATCCAAGGATGACGATTGAGGATGCTTTGGTTGAGCCTTATCAGATTCATCAGCCGGAATTGACTAGGACACAAATTTTAGGCGAGATCAAAGCTCTTTTAGAGGTTTGTGGATTGAGTGTGCAAACACTCAAAAAGTACCCGCATGAGTTCTCCGGTGGACAGCGACAACGGATCTGTATCGCTCGAGCTTTGAGCGTTAAGCCTAAGTTTATTGTTTGTGACGAAGCAGTTTCGGCCTTAGATGTCTCCATTCAAGCGCAGATCATCAATCTCCTCATGGACCTTCAAAAGCAGTTTGATCTTACCTATTTATTCATCTCTCATGATTTGAGTGTTGTGCGTCATATTTGTGACGATGTTGCGGTCATGTACCTGGGACGAGTGGTTGAGCAAGCACCTACGGATGCTTTGTTTCGTCGTCCGTGTCATCCTTATACGCAAGCCCTCTTGTCTGCTGCACCGTTTACAGATCTCAAGCGGGACACAAAAGGGCGTATTGAGCTTCAAGGGGACGTTCCTTCACCCATTCAGCCTCCTTCGGGCTGTGCCTTCCATCCGCGATGCTGGAAAGTAACTGAAGAGTGTCGCCGCGTTATTCCCCGTTTAGAGCGTCTCGAAGAACAACATGATGCAGCATGTTTTCATCCGGATCTGAAGTAACCCTTTAATTTAAAAAGAAAAATTCCGAAAAGCTTAGCAGAGGAGTGTCCTTGTGTGTGCCGATGGAGTTCGGTGAGGGGCTTTAGTGTATGGATTTTTCAAAACGAAAAATGACTCGAGAATCCGCGATGAACTTAAAGCGGTGTCCGGTCGATTCGGTGTCTCCGTACGCGCTTGCTCTTTGTCCAATGTATATTTGGATGAATCGGAATCAAAAATTTCTATCTGTTAAATCACCACTTGATTTTTTCACGCCCGAGGAGCTAGACAAATTTAAGTCTTTTCAGAACTTTTACGTGCCCCCCTTTGTTGATTCTGTTTTACCTTTTCTTTCTGCAGCTCAATCACTGAGAGCCATTCTAAAATGGATGCCAAGATCTGACATAGACCAATCAAAGGTTGGAGATGAAAAACGGCGAGTATCCTATCCGCAGGTGAATCT
>CAYLWK010000064.1:0-2652 GCA_964387255.1 uncultured Oligoflexia bacterium | reverse complement strand
TGGCGCTTTCCCAATGGCTTTTTGATCACAAATGACTTTGGGAAGCTCCTGATTCAACCGGATAAACTGCTCAAGTGTTCCTTCTCGCTCCACTCGTCCTGCTTCTCCAGTTTGACTTTGTGCGCTATGACCTAAAAAAAAGGAGCCCCACGTGCCTGCTAAAAAGATGATTTTCAATCCCCTCCACCATCGCATAGACTTGAGCATATCATGAAACAACTTAGCCTCGGAGTCGTGATTTCATCGAAGCAAGCTTCCCGTCGACTCGATCAGATCATCCAATCTGAGATTGAAAAAAACCTCCATGTCTTGGTTTCTAGAAAACGCGTCAAGCAATGGTTTCAATCTCAAGCCATCCAAGTTACCCGAGACTCAAAGGTGATCCCCTCACGATCCTCGTCCTCGCTGAGTCCTGGAATTTATCGCTTTGATCTTTTTTTCCCAACATTGGATTGGCTTCAACCTCGAATCGCTCAAGCGGCGAGTTCATGTTTTTTGGAAATTCTGTACGAATCCTCTCATCTGCTGGTTTTAAATAAACCATCCGGCATTCACTCACAGCCCATTGATCCGCATGAGAAAAACACGGCCGTCAATGCTGCATTGGCGCACCTACCTGCACTGGAGTCTGTGGGGTTAGATCCGCTTGAGCCTGGACTCTTGCATCGACTTGATTCGGATACTAGTGGCGTGCTTTGTTTTGCAAAGACCAAGACAATGTTTGATTTTTTAAAAACGCATTGGAATCGAAGACGTGCCCCACGAGTCCGCAAAACCTATCGAGCCATTGTGACAGCCTCTAAAAAACCCAAACCTCAATGGATTGAGAAATCGTTGATCGCTCATCAGTCTTCAAAAAAAATGAACTCTTCAAGAGCCAAAGCCGCGCTCCCAGCACTCACGCAAATCGTAGCGGTGCGATCCCTCGAAAATCAACGCTATGATCTGACCCTTGAGATTCTCACTGGAGTACGCCATCAGATTCGGGCCCATTTAGCTTCACTAAAAATGCCCGTACTAGGAGACTCTGTTTATAACGGAGCTTCTTACTCTAGACTCTGCCTTCATGCATGGAAATTGGAGCTTCCTCTTTCAAAGACCTCAAAAAAAACGGTGCTCATTGAAGCTCCGCTCCCCAAAGATTGGGGCGTTTAGCCACAACCCGTCGTACGACCACAATTCAAGCAACGAAAACAAGAACCACTTTGAATAGTGGCATGACCACATTCCGCACACTTCATCTGAATAGCTTCATCTGAGCGAGGGCTGAATCGTCTGGTGGGCTGAGATTCTGTTGAAGGCCCTGGCTCTGAATGGGTGGGAGTAGATTTTAAGGACTGATGGTGCGTGCTGAGTGGTTGAGAAGATTTCGAACCATCACGATAAACTGAAACCGCTTTAACTCCTAATTTCCAGGCATCCAAAAAGATGGATTGGATTTCCTCAACTGTGGTCTCTTTGGGTAAATTCACAGTCTTTGAGATACCTCCTGACAAAAAAGGCTGCACGGCTGCCATCATTTTCAAATGCCCCGAAGGAGCAATAAAACGTTGCCCATTTTCGCCACACCGATTTGCGCAGTCAAAGACAGCCAGGTGCTCTTGTTTTAAGTGAGGGGCTCCTTCAATGGTTTCATTCTCTGCAATCCATTGTAAAATCGCCTCAACCTGAGCATCATTGTAACCAAGGTGGTGCAACGCGAGTGGGACGGATTGATTCACTATTTTAAAAAACCCTCCTCCTGAAAGTTTTTTATACTTTACTAGCGCATAGTCAGGCTCAATCCCGGTCGTGTCGCAGTCCATGAGTAAGCCAATCGTACCGGTCGGAGCTAGGACGGTGACCTGAGCGTTGCGATATCCCACTTTCTTTCCTAACGAAAATGCTTCATTCCATTCTCGCTTGAGCACATGGGTGAGTTTCTCAGGAAGGACTTCAAGTGAGATCGAATCAAGTGCTTCGCAGTGACGCTCGATCACTTTCAACATCTCTGTGCGATTCTCAGAAAACCCGTCAAATGGCCCTAGACTTTGAGCCATCTGAGCGCTTTTTCGATACGCAACGCCTGTCATGAGCGCTGTGAGTGCCGCTGCCCACGAACGAGCGGAGTCACTGTCATAAGCCATACCCTGACGCATCAAAAAGGATCCTAAATTAGCGTAACCGATCCCCAAGGGACGAAACCGAAAGGAGTTTTCTGCAATTTGCGCAGTAGGGTACGAAGATAATGAAACTAAAACCTCTCCTGCCAGGACGAAACGCTCGACTGCTTGAATCATCGCCTCGTGCTCAAACGTCATTGTTTCTGGTAAGAACTTTACTAAATTTAGCGAAGCTAAGTTGCATGCGGAATCATCTAAAAATAAATACTCTGAACATGGATTTGAGGCCCGAATGGGTCCACTCTTGGGACAGGTATGCCACGACTGAATCGTGTCTTCAAACTGAACTCCTGGATCAGCACACTCCCAAGCAGCTTGAGCCATCTCTTTCCAGATCTGTTTTGCTGGAAGTGTTTTTTGAGCCGCTCCACTCGTCCGCTGAATGAGTAGCCAGGATTGATTTGTTTCCACGGCCTTCATAAACGCATCACTCACTCGCACTGAGTGATTGGCATTCTGACCTCCTACGGTCCGATATGCCTCTCCTTCA
>CAYLWK010000063.1:0-3771 GCA_964387255.1 uncultured Oligoflexia bacterium | reverse complement strand
TCTGCAATGATTAAAGTTCTTTCAAATTGACCAGTGTTCATTGCATTGATTCTGAAGTACGTCGATAGATCAATCGGACACTTTGTGTTTTTAGGAATGTAGACAAAAGACCCATCACTAAAAACAGCTGAGTTTAAGGTCGCATAATAGTTGTCCGTCGCTGGCACGACGGAACCAATGTATTTCTTCACTAATTCTGGATGAGTCTGCAGTGCTTCTGAGATTGAACAAAAAATAATCCCTTTTTCTTCAAGAATCTTACGATTTGTTGTCACAACGGAAACGCTATCAAACACAGCGTCGACAGCAACTCCGGCAAGGCGCTTTTGTTCTTGAAGCGGGATGCCAAGTTTTTCATAGGTCTCTAATAACTTGGGATCTACGTCGTCTAAACTTTTTGGACCATCTTTCGCTGACTTTGGTGCAGAAAAATAACTAATAGACTGGAAATCGATCTCCGGGAAACTGACTTTTGCCCAAGTAGGTGCTTTCATTTTCTTCCAGGTTTGAAAAGCATCCAAGCGCCACTTGGTCATCCATTTAGGTTCGTTTTTTCGTTTTGAGATAAATTCGACAGTACTTTCATCGAGTCCAGGAGGAAGCGATTCCTGATCAATGTCTGTCGTGAAACCGTACTTTTCATAGTCTTGTTTTTCGAATTGCGTTGATTGTTTTACCATAATCCTAGCACATCCTTTACTTCTTCATTTGCCATCACTTTCGGGTCCCATTTCGGTTCCCAAACAAGCTCGATGATGGCGTCTTTGACGTCTTCGTGAGCAAGTAGTCGATCTTTAACGTCTTTTAGGAGCTGGTCTGCAAATGGACAACTTGGAGATGTCATGGTCATTTTCACAGTCACCACTCCATCGTCGGCATGGTCACATTCGTACACTAGCCCTAGTCCAACCAAGCTAAGTAAAAGCTCTGGATCCTCTACAGGCTCAAGCCACTCTTTGATTTCTTCTTGACTTAGTTTTTTCATTGTTCTGACTCCTTGAGAGCAGTCTTTAAAGTGGTCCATGGAAGTAGAGCGCATTTGATTCGAACGGGAAATTTGCGTACCCCTGAAAGCGCCTCTAGATCGCCCTCCAGTACGGCAGGTTCTTTTTGATTTTGCATCACTGCCCTTAAAGTTTCGATCAGTTCTTTTGTTTTGTCGACTTCAAGTGCCTCAATCTCTTGAGCCATGATGCTTGAGCTTGCCATACAAATCGAGCAACCTTCACCTTTGAAGGAAGAAGCCTCTATTTTATCTTTGCGATCATTTAACTTCACTTGAACTGTCACTCTGTCTCCACAAAGTGGGTTATAACCTTCTCTTGATATCACACCAGGTCCATCAAGAGACCCGTAGTTTCTTGGGTCTTTTGTATGGTCTCGAATAATTTCTTGGTACATCTGATCTAAGTGAATTCGATGTTGATGTTCTTGACTCATGAGAAATATTTCCTTGCTTCTTGAATGCCTTGAAATAAAACTTCAAATTCTTCAATTAAATTATAAAAAAGGGCACTTGCTCTGGCTGTTGCAGGGATTCCTAAAGAGCGCATTAGGGGCTGATTGCAGTGATGACCAGCTCGAATTGCAATGGCTTTGGAATCTAAAAAAGTTGATAAGTCATGTGGGTGAACACCGTCTACTTGAAAGCTAAAAACACAGCCTCGATCATTTGCGGATTTCGGACCTAGGAGTCTTACTCCCGGCTGATCTTGAATTAATTCCAAAACTTTTTGAGTTAAATGAGCCTCATAAGATTCAATCTTATCTCTTCCTAGTGCTTGATAATAGTCAAGAGCAGCTCCCATTCCAATCACTCCGGCGATAGGAGGGGTGCCGGCTTCGAACTTATAGGGAAGCTCATTCCACTCAGTCGTCTGATCCTCTACATTTAAGATCATGTCGCCGCCAAACTGATAGGGCGGTATTCCTTCTAAAATTTCCTTTCTTCCCCACAAGACACCTGATCCAGTAGGACCTCCTAGTTTGTGGGCAGAAAAAGCTAGAAAATCAATGGGGCCTAAATCAGAAATGGTTTGGTGAAGATGCACCATGCCTTGGGCACCGTCGATAAACACCATGGCTCCTTTCTCTTTCGCTTTGGTAGCAATTTCTCGAATTGGATTGAGGGTGCCTAAAGTGTTACTCATCAGAGTGATTGCCAACACTTTTGGGCGTCCGGAAAGGCTTCGCTCGAGGGAGTCAAAGTCAATTTTGCCATCCGGCGTGAGTTCTACAATCTTGAAATTTGCTTGAGTCTCTTTTGCTAGGCTTTGCCAAGGAACGAAGTTCGAGTGATGCTCCATGCGAGTCACAACAATGTCATCTCCAGGTTTTACATGGTTTCTGCCCCAACTGGAAGCCACCAGGTTCACGCCTGCAGTGGTCCCTGATGTGAAAATCACTTCACTTTGATCGTTGGTCCCCAAAAAATTGAGAACCTTCTGACGAACTCCTTCATAGGCTTCAGTGGCGATTTGACTGAGAAGATGAATGCCTCGATGGACATTGGCATTTTCTTTTTGATAAAATTGGTCTAATCGCTTTAACACAGAAAGTGGTTTTTGAGCGGTTGCGGCATTATCAAGATAAACGAGGGTTTGGTTTCCTAATTTTTGCTTTAAAATTGGAAAATCTTCTCGAATCTTTCGAATGTCTAAAGCCGCATTAGTCGTGTTCATTTTCACTCTCTCCTAAGGCTTCTAAAACTTTGCTTTTGGCAATTCCATCAATGCTTTCGAGCGATGGAAATTTAAAACCACTCACCAGCATGGTTTCAGCTTCAGATTGACTGAGGCCACGACTCATTAAATAAAAAATTTGATCTGGGTCAATAGACGAAATGCTTGCACCATGCGCACAGCTGACTTCGTCTGTTTCGATTTCAAGTTTAGGTGCTGCGTGGACCACTGCTTGATCTGATAACATTAAGTTTTGATTTTTTTGATAGCCATCCGAGTGCAAGACACCTTGTGGGATAATCAGATTTCCGTTAAATACCGACTCTGCGCCGTCTTTTAGAATCACCCAATGATCTGCTTCACTTAAAGTATGATTGGCAAGATTTCTAGCGTGAATCCAAAGATCAAAAAAAGAATTTCCTTGGCCATAAAACAGACTTCGATGCTTTGAGCGTGCTTTTTCGCCAACGCATTCGGGTTCAAACCGAAGCTGCCCTTTTTGGCCACCCGTCTCAATACAGGTACTGATCAAAGACGCATTGGCTTGAATCTTGGCGTGAATCCGAGTCACGTGTGATGTTTCTTTACTGTAATTCTGTAAGATGCAGAGCTCAAGACATGCCCCTTCGGCGACATTGATTTGAAGGAGTTCATTGGTGTTAGGTTCTAAAGACGGTTGTGACGTAAAGCGGTGAATGAATAATTTAGTGTGGATGCCTTTCTCCACAAAAACATTTAAACGCCTGTAAGGAGATTTGCTGCAGTCTTGTTCGATCACATGCCAATCTTCAGAGGCATCTAGATTGAAAATTTCTTTTTTCCCCTCCAGTGTGAGGAGGTTTTGATTGCAAAAATAGTCATTTTGAAACGAAACGGGAAGCTCTCTTCGTGCTAGCAGGTTATCCTCAACGGGTTTTCCAAGGAAGGATTTGAAATCAAAATGACGATAATTCTCATCTTTTTTGCTTGGACTTTGAATTTGCATTAGGCGCGTCCTTCTTGTTGGATCCAATCAAACCCTTGTTTTTCAATCTTTAGAGCAAGTGAAGCGTCTCCTGATTCAATGATCTGACCGTTCATTAAAATATGC